>SKLO01000610.1 GCA_007123195.1 Verrucomicrobiales bacterium
CTGATGCAATGGTAAACGGCCGGTTTGTCCGCTGAACCCTCCCTGCTCGCCGGCCACGCCAGCCATCTGCAACGTCTCATGCCCCATGCTACCACCCCCACCTCCCCCCGCAAGCACAATCGCATACAAAGTGTCAGACACTCTGTATCCGGTTGTGCTTGCGGGGGGGCAGCTGCTGACAACGCCGGTCCGGCGGACCGACCCAGACCCAGCGCCTCGCCCCGCCACCCGCTTCGGTCAAGGCTTGACAATGTAGTTACACTGGGGTTTCTGACTGGCTTGTCTTGCCACGCTCTCTGCATTGACTCACAAAACGCCTCTATATTCCATGCCACCCCGGTCCCTACGGCGATCCCAACCGCCACGTCCATCGCCGAACCAGTGCCGGGATCGTCGCCGCGCTTTCTCACTGGTCGAAGTGACCATCGCCATCGGCGTCGTGAGCCTCGGCCTGCTGTCGGTCGTCGCCTTGCTGTCCTCCGCCAGCCAAGGCGCGCGCGAGGCTACTTCCTACTGGATCGGTCAACAAATCGCCGCCCGCGCCGTCGGCGACCTCCAGTTGATGCCCTGGCATGAGATCGCCGCCACCGACAGCCGCACCACGATCCACGACCGTGAAGGCCGGGCGCTGCCGTCCGGTCACCCGGTGGAGCCCGCCGAGTTCACCTCGCGCATCAGTGTGATTGCCGATGGCCCCCACGCCTACGATGTCGTCGTCCACGTCGCCTCCCTGCCCGGCCCGCTAGGCGCCGAGGCGATCGACCGGCTGCGCTCCGGCCAAGGCCACCACCCGCAAGTCCGGACCTACCCGACCCGGCTGGCCCGGCTTGAGAAATAGTCCATCGAACCGCCACGCCCACGTCCAGGCCCTCCGCCGACCATGAACCGCCCCCGAGCCGCCGCCATCTCCTGCCTGTCGCCAACCCGTGCGGCGCCGCCCTCGCGCCACCCTGTGTGGGCGTTCACCTTGGTCGAGCTGATGGTCGCCATGTCCATCCTCAGTGTGATTTTGCTCACTCTGGCTTCGGTGGTCCAGCAAACCACCCGCTCCTGGGGCCTCGCGCGCGGCCAGCTGGAACAGTTCCGCGAAGCGGAGGTGGCCTTTGACGCCATGACGCGGCGCATCAGCGACTCAGTGCTGAACACCTACTACGACTACGAATTTCCCGGCGGCAACACCAGCCGCACCCCCACCCGATACGTGCGCCAGTCGGAGCTTCACTTCGTCGCCGGCCAGGCCCGCTCCGGCTCGACCACCCCGCCCCTGCTGCCTGCCTTGGCCAACGCCGCCCCCGGCCAGGCGGTGTTTTTCCAGGGCCCGTTCGGCGACCATGACACCACCGACTGGATTGGGCTCAATACGCTGCTCAACAGCTGGGGCTACTTCGTCACCTTCGGCGACGACCGCGACACCCGACCCGGCTTCCTCGCCCCCGACGACCCGGCCCCGCGCCACCGCTTCCGCCTGATCGAATTTCGCCAGCCCTCCGAGGCCTTCCTGGTCTACCGCGAAAAGCTATCCGCCAGCGGCACCAGCCCCGCCAACCTCTACCGCTGGTTCCGCGATCCCGTCGGCGCCGGCCAAGGCCTCGAAGTCCTGGCCGAAAACGTCGTCGCCCTGATCCTGAGACCACTGGCTCCCGAGGGCGACCTCGACCAGCCCACCGACCTTGCCCCGGCCTATCACTACGACACCCGGGCATTCCAGCACAACGTCGGCGGCACCTTCCAGCGCGAGCGCTCGCGCCACCAGCTGCCGCCCCTGCTGGAGATCACCCTGGTCGTGATCGATGAGGCCTCGGCCGTGCGCCTGCAATCGATGCACGGCGACCAAGCGCCCGATTTCGGCATCGATTCCCTGTTCAAAAACGCCGCCAACTTTGCCGACGACCTCGAATCCCTGGCCCGGACCCTTGAACAGCAACGCGTCAGCCACCGCATTCTCACCCGCACTGTGCGCCTGCGCAACGCGCGCTGGAGCGCCTTCGACTGAGCCACCCCCATGACCACGCAACCCCGACCCCAAGCCCCTGCACCGGGCGCGACCATGACCGGTCCACACGCCCACGCACCCGGCCAGACCCAAGGCCAGCGCCGACGCGCGGCCGCCGGCCGCCCGGCCTTTACTCTGGTCGAACTGCTGGTGGTTGTTGCGATCATGGGCGTGCTGATTGCGCTCACGGCCGCCGGCACCCTCGGGCTGATCACCTCGGCCCGTCTCGCCGAGGCCACCAGCCTGGTCCATCAGGAACTGACCAACGCCGCTCGCCACGCCCAACTGCACGACCGCGAAGTGGAAGTGCGTCTGTTCGCCACGCCGGACCCCGCCGGCGAGGGCAGCTCGTTCCGCCTGCTCCAGTTTTTCGTCATTGATCCGCCGTCCGATCCCGGTGCCAACGGCTACACCCGCCCCGGCAGCGGTGCCATGCAAACCGCCGGCACCGCCATGGGCGCCCCCGTGCGGCTGCCCGAGGGCGTTGTGTTCCACACCGCCGACGACTTCAGCACCCTGCTCACCGACCCCGCGCGCCGGGCCCCGGCCGGGATCAACCTGCCCGACCAGAGCGCCACCGACGTGCGCCGCTTCCGCCTCATGCCGCGCGGCGGCACCGACCTCGCGCGCGGCCGCCACTGGACCCTGACGTTGTGCGAACACCGGCTGGCCACCCTGCCCGGGCTGCCGGACGACTTCAGCACCATGCGCATCGAGCCATCGACCGGCCGCATGATCTGGTTTCGCCCCAACTGACCCACCGGCCCGGGCCAGACCCTTTCCGGCACCCCCCTGCGGAGTTTTTTGCAACCCCCGATTTCCGAGCATCAATCCATGCGCCCAATCCAGTCCCGTCACCCGCGCCGCCGCGCCGTCTCCGACCGTCGACCCCGAGTGCGCCGCTCCGGCGTGGCCTTGCTGACCACCGTCATCGTGCTCGCCCTGGTGACCGTGCTGGTGATTTCGTTCCTGTTCGCCGTGCGCTCCATGCAACGCGCCAGCGTCCAGGCCGACAGCGAGTTCAGGCTCGGCAACCTGCGCGACACCGCGATCAACCTGGCCATCGACCAACTGCGCCGCGGCACTTCCCACGCCGACGGCTACTGGGTGTCCCAACCCGGCGCCATCAGGACCTTCGACCGCCAGTCCGGCGCCCCGCGGCGGATCTACAAACTCTACAGCTCCGACCGCATGACCATCGACGACGCCTCCTCGATGGGGTCGGCCGCTGAAGTGCAGCTGGAGGCCGACGTGCCCGGCGATTGGAACGAACGGCCCGGCGCCTACGCCGATCTGAATGAACCGCGCCTGTTTGCCACCACCGGCGACCTCCACTTCCCCATTGTCGACCCCCGGCTCTACGACGGTGTTGACGGTGCCGGCTCCGCCACGCCGGAAGGTTTCCGCTACCATGGCGCCCATGCCAGCGGCGGCGGCGCCGTGGCCGGCGTCATCGGTCCCCAGCAGGCCGCCGACCCCGGCGACCAGCGGCTGCCGATGCCCGTGCGCTGGATCTACCTGCTGCGCGACGGCACCCGCGGCACCCTCGCGGACGACGGCCGGTTTCAAGCCCTCGACCCCGGCGCGCCCGCCGCCGGCCCTGACAACCCCATCAGCGGACGCATCGCCTTCTGGGTGGATGACGAAAGCACCAAGATCAACGTCAACACCGCCTCCGAAGGCATTGCCTGGGACACCCCGCGGGCCGCCACCCCGGAGGACGTCGACTTCGCCCGTCACATCCCGGTCAAGAACGAGGTCCAGCGCTTTGGGGGTCACCCCGCCAGCACCTCATTGAGCACCGTATTCTTCCCCCGCCGCCGGTTTGATCCCGACGACCCGCAGGACCGCGAGCGGTTGCTCGCCATCTACCGGATCAATCCGCGGGTGAACGCCGGCGACACCGGCCGGCTCGCCCCTTCCCCCTCCGCCCGGCGCCAGCCCATCGCGTTCAAGAGCGACCGCCTTTATGCCGGCATCGACGAGCTGCTGCTCGACGAGGACCGGGTGCCGCAGGCGCTGTTTTCCGAGGTCGGCAGCCAGCGGTTGCGGCAGGCGCGCTTTCTTCTCACCGCCGGCAGCCAGGCGCCCGAGGTCACGATTGCCGGCACCCCGAGAGTCAGCCTGTGGCCGGTGTTCCACCAAGACCATGACAACCGCCGCACCGCCTACGACCGGCTCATGACCCGCGCCGCGGAGATCGGCGGGCGGCCCTATTACTTCCGTCGTAACTCACCCTTCACCGACATGACGGAATTCAGTGACGGACTCATCACCAACGCCGAACTCGCTCTTCACCTGATGCACCTGGCCGGCTCGACCGAACTCGGCTACCCGCGCTCCTTCCTCAACAAGTACGACAACGCCAACTCCATCAACGACGCCTCCGCCCGCAACATGGTAGTCGGCATTGTCAGCTTCATGGAGACCTTGCGCCAGATCAACCTGCACGACAACACCATCGCCCCCAACGGCTCGCCGGTGCTGCCCTACGCCAGCCCCAACAGCAACTTCAAGGGCACCCACATGCCCGGACAGGTCAACTCCATCCATCCCGGCCGCTGGGTGTCCCCAGTCAATTCCCGCCTCGGCGGCCCCAGCGTCAGGGTCGGCCCGATCGGCCGCGAAACCACCCTCTCCGAAGTCGGCCTCGCCTTCTCGCTGGCCGCCGAGCATCGCCCTGACGGCACCAAGATCAACCCCGATCTGGTCGAGGCGCTCGAGCTGCCCCAGGGATTCAAGGCCATTCAGGGCGCCGGCTTGTTCGAAGGCTTCTCCCCCGGCCAGGGCTACACCATGCACGCCCCCGGCACCGGTGTGCGCGCCGTGTTCGGCGGCATCCGCATCAACAACCAGGCCCCCGTGGTCAAGGCCGAGCCGCGCGAGAATCTCACCCGCTGGGGCGTGCACGGCTTCGGCACCCGCAGCGGCGAACTCGGCATGACCATCCGCAACGTCCACCAGAAGCCCTGGTTCACCGGCTGGGCCGGCTCCATGAGCCGCCACCTGTTCGCCGACCATGTCCCCGCCATGACCTCCGGCGACATCGCCCGGCACAATTTCCACGACGAGCCGCGAATCAACAACTTCACCACCCGCGCCTACGACCCCATCACCGGCGAACTCGAGATCCCCGCCGTCTACACCCGCGGCTACTTCATCATCCCCTCGTCCGCCACCACCATGACCCTCAGTTCCGGCGTCGTCACCATCAGCGCCGAGGACCAGCGCTACGAGGTCGGCAGCAAATACACCTACCACCTCCAGTTCCCCACCACCACCGTGCCGGTTCCCGAGGAACCCGCCGAGCGCGCCCTGACATGGCGACAACGCTACCTCGACGCCGCCCAGAACGACTTCGCCAACCCGGAACTGCTCGACCAGAACGACACCGTGCGCACCGTGGTCGTGCGCCACAACGACTACCGCCTGGTCTACATGCGCCAGATCGAAAGCGGCCTGCCGCAGGCCAACCGCATGTTCACCCCCCACCCCGACTACCACGACAGCACCCGCCGCCAGGTGCACTCGTTCACCCTCTCCGACGGCGCCCCTGAACCCGGCGCCACTTTCCAGCGCGGCCTTGTCAACGGCGTCAATTACGCCGACCACGTGCGCCCCGACTTTCCCGTCAGCCCCGCCAACCCGGTGTTCGGCAGCCACCTGTCCGGCTACCCCCACGCGATCGACCCCGACCTCACCCGCGACTGGGACAACGGCACCGGCATTGCCCCCGACGGCGCCTACTGGACCAAGGTCGACGACACCGCACGCGTGTTCGACGGGGCCACCCCGCCCTACTTCCACACGCTCTGGGATGGCGCCGACATCCACAGCGGCGAGGAATCGATCGCCCCCAACCAGATGGTGCCCTCCGCCGTGGTGTTCGGTTCCATCCCCTCGCTCGCCGCCACCGGCGTGCCCTGGACCACCTACCTGTTCCGCCCTGACATCACCCCCAACGGCCACATCGGCAGCGCCAACCGCGGCCTCACCGGGGCCATGCCCGGCGCTCCGCCCGACCACCGCATCCTCGACTGGTTCTGGATGCCCGTGGTCCAGCCTTACGCCGTCAGCGAACCCTTCTCCACCGCCGGCAAGATCAACCTCAACCACCGGCTTGCCCCGTTCGGCCACATCCACCGCGCCACCGGGTTGCATGCGGTGATGAAATCCGAGCGCCTGCTCGCCATCCCCACCGGCGCCGGCCAGAGCTACAAGAACTACAACGCCGCCAACGGCAACACCGGCTGGCGTCACTGGATCGATGCCGAACAAACCCTGCGCCAGTTCGACCAGCGGTTCGACAGCGGCGACGTGTTCCGATTCCCCTCCGAGATCTGCGAACTGTTCCTCGTGCCCGAGGGCCAGAGCGTTGAAACCATGCCCGCGTTCTGGAACAACCACCGCCTCACCGGCAACAACACCCTCGAGCGCCCCTACGCCAACATCTACCCGCGCCTCACCACCCAGTCGAACAGCTACCGGGTGCATTTCCTGGTGCAAACCATCGGCAAATCCCGCGCCACGCCGCCGGACCGCTTCGTACCGGGCGCCGACCGGATCAGCGGCACCCTCCAGGGCGAGGCGCCGGTCGAGCGTTACATCGACCCCAACGACCCCGGCTTGCCTGACCATGTCGCCAACCCCTCCGCCCCGCCGCTCGACCAGTTCTACCAGTGGCGCATCGTCTACGTGCGCCGCTTCGCGCCGTAACGGGCTCGCTCACCGTGCTTCGCCCCGATCCGGTGTGGGTCCAGAGTGCAGGCAGACATTCCTGTCTGCCGGAGCCAATGGCAGGACGATGACCAGACCGCCAGCCCGAGCGCGGGAATCCCACACGATCATCCATGGGTTCGGGACGGGGGTGCGCCGTCGGGGGTGTCGAGAGCAGACAGGAATGTCTACTCCACACTGCCTGCCGGCACGTGACTCACCTGACCCCTGACTCCCGACCCCCCTCGACCCCGAAGCCAATGCACTTGAAAAG
>SKLO01000528.1 GCA_007123195.1 Verrucomicrobiales bacterium
CGTAGAGCTTCAGGATGTGGTCCGGCTCGTTGTCGAGTTCTGAAATCTCCGGCACGCTCAACTGCATCCGGGCGGCGAGTTCATAACTGGCAATCCGGGCCGCGAGCTTGCCGTCGCCGGGATTGGCGGCGAGATGGCGGGCATTCATCCGCTGGAGAAGATCGCGCGAGGCGTGGTCGGCGGAGCCCGGGACCCCATGGGCCTCGAGATGGCGCACGGGCCGCTTCGAACTCATCACCGTGCCCTGGAAGGCGGCGGGGAGAAATCCGGGGCCCCAGTTGTTCGCCCCGTTCTGCGGCACCCCGCGCGGGTCGGGAATGGCCACGTAGGAAGGCAGGTCGCGGCTCTCGCTGCCCAGCGCGTAGGTCGTCCAGGCGCCGAGGCTGGGGAAGCCGTCGAGAAGCGAGCCGGACGAGAGGAAATTCTCACCTGGACCGTGGGTGTTCGTCTTGCTGGTGAGCGAGTGGATGAAGGCGATGTCGTCGGTCAATTCGGCGAGGTGGGGAATCAGGTCGCTGACCCATTTGCCGGTCTTGCCATACTGGCGGAATCCATACTGCGGCCTGGCGAGATTTCCCGCCGGCCCCTGGAATGTCACCTCCGGCCCACCGGGCAACGGCTTGTCGTCCCATTCGATGAGTTCGGGCTTGTAGTCCCATGTCTCGAGCTGGCTCACGGCGCCGGCGCAAAAGATGACGACCACGTTCTTTGCCTTCGCCGGGAAATGCGGGCTGCGCGGCAGGTAGGGATCGGACAGATCGACGGCTTGCCGCCCTGCGGGAGCGGCCAGCAGCCCGTCGCCGCCCAGCAAACTGGTCAACGCGACCGATCCGAGCGCGGTGGCGCTTTTTGTCAGGAAGTTTCTCCGGTCAAGCAGCATGCGACCGGCGGCAGAAAGTTGTTCGGATGGATGATTCATGGCATGAAGAGGAATTCGTTGGTGTTGAACAGGGCGCGGGTGAGCACGGCGACCCCGTGCTGGTTGACGTGCGGCAGGATCGCGCTCACCTCGTCCGCCACAGGCTCGCGCAGAAGGACCAGCCGGAAGGCATGGCGGATCTGGTGTTCGGCATCCTGCCCGGCCTCACGTTCGACCCGCTCGGCGAGGGCTCTCGCCTGGTCGAGGGTGAAGCTGCTGTTGAACAAATTGAGCGCCTGGATCGGCGTGGTCGACTCACCGCGCAGCGCCACCGCCTGCCCGCCGTCGGGGCTGTCGAAGGCGCCAAACACAGCGTCGGGTTCCCGGCGCACCTTGTGGGCGTAGATCATGCGGCGCAGGGCGTCCCCGCTCGGGGACTCGACCGGATTGAATCCGCTCAACCCTCCCCGCTTGTCGAACATGTCGAAGCCGGGGCCATAGCGCTTCAGATCCAGCCGCCCGCTCACGGCGAGGATCGAGTCGCGGATCGTCTCGGCCTCGAGCCGGCGCGAGGGGAAGCGCCAGAGAAGGCGGTTGTCGGCGTCTCGTTCCAGGCCATCGGTCCGGGGAGCCGAGCCCTGACGGTAGGTCTCCGAGTGCACGATGAGGCGATGCATGTGTTTCACCGACCAGCCGGAGGCGACGAATTCGGCGGCGAGCCAGTCCAGCAACGCGGGGTGCGAGGGCGGCATGCCGTTGTTGCCGAAGTCGTTCGGCGAAGCGACCAGCCCGGTCCCGAAGTGCCCCTGCCAGATGCGGTTCACCATGACCCGGGCCGTCAGCAGGTTGTCGGGGCTTGCAATCCAGTCGGCAAGGGCGAGGCGGCGCTGCTGTTCGGGCGCATCGTGCTCCAGCTCAAGCTCGCCAAGGGCGGCCGGCACGAGGGGCGGCACCAGATCCCGGGGCTGCTCGGGATCGCCGCGCAGCAGCAGCCGGATCTCTTCCGGTTCCCTGAACGCGCCCACGAACGCCGGCATGGCCCCGTTCATTCCCTCAAGCTCACGCTCCAGACGTTCCAGCCTCCGGTTGAGTTCGTCCACCTCGGACGCCTGCTCGGCGGAGAGGTGGCCGGTGATGTTTCCAGTCCCGTCCTCCCCGGCTCCCGCCTCGTAGGGAATGCGGTCCGAGCCGTCGGCGACGGCATGCCACCGCCCGTCCGCTGCGGCCACCTCGATGCGGTAGTCGACGGCAAGCCGATCCGCGTAGCGGCCCTCGCGGTCACGGCTCCATACGATGTGATCGATGCTGGTCTCCTCAGGAAGCTCAATCTCGACCCAGCTTCCTTCCCGCGCACCCGCCATCCAACTGCTGGAGTTTCCGTAGGTTCCGTCGTTGAGGAAATCCAGCTCGTGACGGCCGGCGACGAGGTTCTGATCCGAGGCCGTGGCCGTGGCTCCCCGCGCGGCAAGGGCGAGATTCCCGCCGCTCTCGCCGAAAATTTCCAATTCATCAATGCAAGGCTCAAGCTCGTTCGTGGCCAGAATGGTGAACCGAACCCGCTTGGCCATCGTCGGGGAAAAACGGTCAAGGTTCCGCCGCGCGGACACCATCGCCCGGGTCGCTCCTGAATTCGCCAGCGGCTCAAGCTCCAGCAGCCGGCGGTGGATCGAGGCAACCTCCTCACGGAGGGCATCCGCCTGCTGCTGCGTTTCCGGGTTCTCCGGCCTGGTCAGTTCCCGCTCGGCGTATTCGACGCCGGCAACGAAGGCCTGCATGCCGTAATACTCGCGGGCGCTGACAGGATCGAACTTGTGGTCGTGGCAGCGGGCGCAACTGACGCTGAGGCCGAGGAAGGTCTGGCCGATGTTCGCCACGATCTCGTCGAGGGCATCCTGGCGCGCGAGCCGCATGGAGGGGCCGTCCTGGCCGATCTGATCCGGCAGCAGGACCGAGGCGGTGACGAGGAAACCGGTGGCCGCATCGGCTCCAAGCGCGTCCCCGGCGATCTGCTCGCGGACAAAACGATCGTAGGGGGTGTCGGTGTTGAAGGCCTCGATCACATAATCCCGGTAGGGAAACGCGCGCGGGCGCTCGGTGTTCACCTCAAACCCGTGGGTGTCGGCGTAGCGGACAACGTCGAGCCAGTGCTGCGCCCAGCGCTCGCCGTAATGAGGGCTGGCGAGCAGCCGTTCGACGACGTTGTGGATTGCGGCATCCCGATCCACCGCGGCCTCGGACTCGAAGGCATCCAGCTCTTCCGGCGCGGGCGGAAGCCCGGTCAACCCGAAGTAAAGACGGCGGAGCAGCGACCTGTGATCCGCCGGCGGGGATCGATGCAGGCCGTTTTCGGCGAGCTTGGCCGCGATGAAATCGTCGATCGATGCGTTTTCCGGGGCCGGCAGCAGCGGCTTGAAGCTCCAGTGGTCGGCGGGATCATCGAGGGTGACGGCATCGACGCCGTCGGGCCACACCGCGCCCTGGTCGATCCAGGCGGTCAGAATGGCGATTTCCTCAGTGGACAGGCGCTCACCGTCCGGCGGCATGATCTGGTCCTCGTCCTCCGTGGTGACAAAGTGGATCAGCGGGCTTTCCCCGGCGTTGCCCGGCACAATGTCCGGGCCATGCCTGTCGCCGCCCTTCATGGCGGCGGACCTCACATCGAGCCGGAGCCCCGACCTGCGCTGGTCGCCACTGTGGCAGTCGTAGCAATGCACCTCGAAAATCGGCCGGACATCGCGGACGAAGTCGATCGGTTCGGCGTGCGCTCCGGCTGCAAGCAAAAGGGCCGGGCAGGTGGCTGCAAGGTATTTGGTCAAGGTCATTCAGATGGAAGATAGGGTTTTCCAGCCTCGAAAAGCTCCGCGATTTCCGAGTCTGCGAGCGTTCTGCCGATCAGGACGAGTTCATCGACGCGTCCGCTCAGCTTGCGGTCCTGCTGATCCCAGTTGCCAATGCGGGCGGGGCCGAGGCGGGCGGGATGGGCGAGGGCCAGTCTGGTTTCCTTGTCAAAGCGGCCGTTGAGGAAGAACCGCACCACGCCCGCATCCGCATCGTAGGTCACGGCGAGATGCACCCATCGTCCGCGCTCGGCCAGCACCGGCGTGCGCGAGTCGGGATGGCCGAAGGCCTCGTCGGATCCCGGAGCGAGGAGATTGTCGCGGAGGGCGAAGCGCATCGTCGCGTCACCGTTGATCATCCAGTGGACCTGGCCGGGGAGATCCCCGCTCCAGCCGTCGGTGTGGAACAGCGATTGGTAGGGAGCCCCGAGCCGGTCGAGCCTGACCCACGCGGCGAGGGTGAGCTGCGGCCAGTCGCGCCCGCCGCCCAGGTCCAGCGCGAGGTGGTCGCCGGCCTCGACGAATTCCAACGCGCGCGATCCGGGCCAGCGGCCCTGCACGGAACGGTAAACACCGGAATCAGGCTTCCCGTCTTCAAAGTCCAGCAGGGCGATCAGCGCGGCATCGCGACGCAACGCCGCGGTGGCGGCGATGGCCCGGGGCCGCTGTCCGGCCTCAAGCGCGGCACGCAGGGCGCTCATCTCGTCGCCCTCGATGAAGGCCGCGTTGCGAAGCTCGCGCCCGCCCCCCTCGATCCCGCGCATCGCATAAGCCTCGCCGCCACGCAGGCTGGTGGGATCGCCCGGGCCGGAAGGATGCGCCACCACCTCGCCTTCGAAAACATGGATCTCGGACTGCCCGCGATCAGTCACGTCAATCCCGAACCGGGTCCCCAGATCGACAGCCTCGCCGTCGGGGGTGACGACGGTGAAACCCGTCGCCGGCGGCGGCACATCGGCGGCCAGCCGGCCCTGCTCCAACCGGAGGCGGTGCGGCGACTCGAAGCGGAACGCCGCCGGCGCCTCGATCACGAGTTCTGCCCCCGGCCGGGTCCGCAGTTTCACCGTGCCTTCGGCGAGTTCGATCCGCTCCCCCTTCAGGTGCAAACCAATGGCCGGCCCCTTCGCTCCGGTGCTTTCCTCGACCAGCGCAAACGACTGTGTGGAACCACCTTGCCAGGCCCACAAAAACACCGCCGCGACCACCACCGATGCGGCAAGGGCCACGAATCCCTTCCAACCCGCGCGAAAATCCGGGCGAACCAGCTCCCTGTCCTCGTCCGTCTCCCTTTGCCTCGCCATGGCCCCGAGCGAGGCGTCGAGGTCGAGGAGGTCGACAAATTCACGACGCAGGGCCCCGTCCGCTTCGAGCGCGGAGTTGAGAACCTTCATCTCCTCAGCGGAAATTCCGCCATCCAGGTAGCGCTGCAGCAGGGGCTCGAATTCCTTGGTCATGACCATCCCTCCCTGGCAAGGTTGCGGCGGATGCAATCGAGAAGCTGCTTCCGGACCCGGTAGAGCCACTGGTAGAAACCCGGCTCCGAGCGTCCGCTTTCCCGCGCCAGCGAGGCAACGCGGGCGCCGGGTTCATAGGCCCGCAGCAGCAGGTTCCGCTGGGCCGGCGCGACCTCGCCGATGCAATGCTCCAACGCCTCGCGCTGGCGTTCGAGACGAGGCTCGCTGGCCTCCGCCTCGCTGCCGAGAAGTTCGACCGCCTTCTCGCTGAGAACCAGCCGGTCGCGGCCCTTGTCGCGCAGCCAGGCGAGGACTTCGTAGCGCGCCACTCCGAATGCCCAGGGGCGGAACCAGCCGCCCGCCTGAAAGCTGTCGAATTTCTCCCACAGCACCACCGACACCTCCTGCATGATGTCGTCGGCGTCGGCCCGGGCCGGAACGAGGCGCCGGACGAACGCGCGGATCGCCGCCTCATTGGCGGTGAACTGGCGCAGGAAGGCGCGGTGGCGTTCGGCTTCGGTTGGAGACATGCGATGCTGGCCCTATCGGGGCTCCCCCTATATCTCCGGACAAGCGTGAACTTTAACGCGGAAAATCCAGGCCGGCCGCTCAGCCTCCAAACCACGGCTGCCATTCAAGGACCTTGCCAGGGCGCGCCAGGCCCGCTGTCAGGGGTGCCTCCCGCGGGCTGGACGATAAGGGATCCACCCTTCTCCCCGAGCCGAACGGTGGCATGCTCAGGGCTCGTAGCCGAGCCAGGGGCCGAGCCATTTCTCCACCTCGGCGATGCCCATGTCCTTGCGTGCGGCGTAATCCGCCACCTGATCGCGCTGGATGTCGCTGACCATGAAGTAACGGCTGTCCGGATGGGAGAAATACAACCCGCACACTGCCGCCCCCGGGTGCATGGCGCAGGATTCGGTGAGTTCCACCCCGGTCGATTCCGGCGCCTGCAGCCAGTCGAACAGCGGCGGCTTCTCGGTGTGGTCGGGCTGCGAGGGATAGCCGGGAGCCGGCCGGATGCCCTGGTAGTTTTCCTTGATCAATTCCTCGTTGGTAAACTGCTCGGGCGCCTCGATCCCCCAGCCGACGCGCACCCGGTGGTGCAGCAACTCGGTCATGGCCTCGGCACAACGGTCGGCCAGGGCCTTGACCATGATCGCCGAATACGGGTCGTGGGCCTGGTCGAATTCCTCGGCCAACGCCTCGGCACCGTGGATGCCGACGGCAAACCCGCCGAGGTAGTCGGCCTTGCCGCTGCCAACCGGGGCCACAAAGTCGGCCAGCGCGAGGTTGGGCTTGCCGCTTTCCTTGGCGACCTGCTGGCGCAGGCTGTGCAGCACCAGCGCGGGCTCGGCGCGCGATTCGTCGCGCCAGAGGATGAGGTCGTCGCCATCGGCGTTGGCCGGGGCCATTGCCACCACCGCTCTGGCGGTGAACCTGCGTTCGCGAATGATGCGCTCGAACATGCGCTCGGCATCGGCATGCAGCTTCCCGGCCTCCACGGCGCCGGCTTCGTTGCGCGTGCGCAGCCGTCTCTCGGCGTCATCCCAGACGCCCCGCAATTCCCAGGCATGAAAGAACGGCGACCAGTCGATGTAGCGCACGATCTCCGCCAGCGACACCGGGATCGCCCGGCCTTCGCCCATCCCGGCCTCGTAACCGGCGTGCTGCCCGCTCAAGGCCGGCGCGCCACCACCGTCGTCGGTCCCCTCGCTGGTGAACGCGCGGCGCCCCAGGAACGCGGGCCGCGGCGGCGTGTAGTTCCGCCAGTCGATCCGCAGCGCCCGCTCCCGCGCCTGTTCGAGCGTGAGCACGGCCCTGCGGCTGCC
>SKLO01000153.1 GCA_007123195.1 Verrucomicrobiales bacterium
GTGCCGGCCTGGGTGCCGTCGAAGTTGAGCGCCCACTCGGCGCCGGGATCGAACGTCAGGGTGCCGAACAGGTTGAGCGTGCCGGGTGAGTTGCCGGGCATCAGGGTTCCGCGCTGGCCGATCTGGACGTCCGCGTTGATGACGCCGCTGCCGCCCAGGGTGGCGCTGCCGGCACCGCCCGCGGCGGTGGTGCCCACAAGGATGGTATTGTTCGAGTTGAGCGTGCCGTTGACCATCAGGGTGGCGCTGCCGCCGCCGTCGCTCATGACGATCGAACCCAGGTTGGTCAGCGTGCCACCCTCCTCCACCACCACCTCGCCGACGGAGCCGGCGGCGTTGGCGATGCGGAGCTGGGCGCTGCCGTGGGTGCTGTTCCACAGGCCGCCGTCGCGGATGATCATGGTGCCGTTGCTGGTGGCGTTCTGGCCGACCCAGGCCCAGTTGTCGCGGTTGCGGAAGACCGTGGCTCCGTCGCCGATGTCGAGCCGGCCGGTGCCGCTCTCGCCGACAAAGAAGTCGTGGATGCCCGGGCCGGTGAGCTGGCTGATGGTGCCACCGGTCATGACGACCTCGCCACGGCTACCGGTGAAGCGGCCGATGGTGAAGGGGCGGTTGGTGTTGATGGTGGCGGTGTCGGAGACGTTGAGGCGGCCGTAGGATCCGTTGTTGGCACCGACGATGAAGAGGCTGGCGTTGGTATGGGAAATGGCGGCGGAGCCGGAGAGGTTGAGGGTGGCGTTGGGCGAGCCGGGGGAGGTGCCGTTCTCGGAGACGACGAACCACTGGTTGGCGATGAGTTGGCCGCCGGACATGTTGTAGGTGGAGGAGCCGTTGGGGCCGAGTGTGAGCCACATGCCGCCGCGGCTGATAACGGTACCGCCGGACTGGTTGACGAGGGCGGTGCCGTTGTCGGCGATGGCGAGCTGGTGGGTGTCGAGCAGGGTGCCGGAGCCCGAGTCGAAAGTGGGCCCGGAGATGTTGATCGTGGCGGACGCGCCGGCGTTCATGCCGGCGCGGAAGTTGCTGCCACCAAGTTCGCGCCATTGGCCGCCGGACTCGAGGGTGAGGGCGCCGCTGCCGGACTGGCCGAGGTTGGCCCAGTTGGTGGGCGAGCGCTGGAGCAGGCCGCCGTTGCGGATGGTGACCTCGCCGACCGAGCCGGCGTTGTGGCCGACGCGGATGTCGCCGCCGCCGGTCTGGGAAAAGGTGGCGCCGTCGATCAACAGGCTGCCCTGGCCGCCGTTGTTCTCACCGATCCTGGTGTCGGAGCTGCCTGACTTGGTGAAGGTGGCGGAGCCGGAGAGCTCGACGCTGCCGCGGCCGTTCTCGCCGATGCGGACCAGGGTGTTGCCGCTGTGGTTGAAGGCGCCGCCGGTCATGAGCAGCTCGCCGCGGCTGCCGCCGAAGCGGCCGATGTTGACCTCGCGGTTGGTGTTGATGGTGGCGGAGTCGGCCATGGCGAGGCGGCCGTAGGAGCCGTTGTTGGCACCGATGACGAGGTTGCTGGCGTTGGTGTGGGAGATGGTGGCGGTGCCGGAGAGGTTGAGGGTGGCGTTGGGCGAGCCGGGGGAGGTGCCGTTCTCGGAGACGACGAACCACTGGTTGGCAATGATCTCGCCGCCGGACATGTTGTAGGTGGAAGAGGCGTTGGCGGTCTGGGAGAGCCACATGCCGCCACGGTTGAGGAGGGTGCCGCCGGTCTGGGTGACGAGGGCGGCGCCGATGTGGCCGACGGCGAGCTGGTGGGTCTCGAGCAGGGTGCCGGTGCCGGTGACGGAGTCGAAGGTGGGGCCGGAGAGATCAAGCGCGCCGGACGAGCCCGCGAGATGGCCGATGCGGAGATTGCTCGACCCGAGTTCACGCCACTGTCCGCCCGACTCGATGATGAGGGTGCCGGTGCCGGATTGGCCGACGTGGGCGAGGCCGTTGGAACTGCGGGTGACGCTTCCCCCGTCCGAGACGGTGACGGCACCGGTGCTGCCGGCCTCGCGACCGATGCGAAACTCGCCGGTGTTCGTGGTGTAGGCGCCGCCGTCGGTGATGGTGGCGGCACCGTTGCCGAACCAGCCGATCACCATGTCGCCGCCGGTCTGGGCCACCAGCGAGCCGCTGCCGTCGATGTTCAATGCGCCGCGGGCGTTGCCGCCGGATCCCAGCTCAAGACCGGCGCGGACGTTGAAGCGGCCGCCTTCCCGCACGGTGATGCTGCTCTGCCAGGGGTCGCCGACCGGGGCGCCGTTGTTGTTGCGGCCGACGCGGATGGTGGCGTTGCCGCCCTCGAGCACGCCATCGGAGAAGACGGTGAGATGGCCGTTGCCGGAGAGGCCGCCTATTTCCTGGCCGAGGTTCAGCTCGCGGTTGGCGGTCTGGAGGTCGAAGATGGCGCTGTCCGCGGCACCGCTGCCGTCGCCGACGTTGACGATGCCGGTGCCGCCGCGGGTGCCGATGATCACGTTGCCGGGGGTGATGGGGCGGAAGGTGCCGTCGTTGATGTTGAGGGTGCCGGGGCCGGACGGGTTGTCGCCAAGACGCATCCAGTTGGTGGAGCCGTCTTGGCGGAGGATGCCGCCGTTGTTGATGTGGATGACGCCGCCGTTGCCCAGGGTGAGGTCGCTACCGCCGCTGCCGCCGGTGTTGACGCCGCCGGGGTAGTTGATGTCGTGGCCGTCGATGATGGCGGTATGACCGGCGCCGGTCTGGGGGCCATTGGCGGGTGGGGCGGGGGTCCAGACGGCGGCACCGCCGTTCCAGTTGCCATTGGCGATGGAGGTGAACGACGTCTGGCCGTGCGCCGGCGTCACGGACCAGGCAAGCATCAGGGCGAGGGCCATGGCGGCACCGGAACCCAGGCCGGGGAAGGCTCGTCGGCCGGGTGCCGACGGCGCGGCCCAGGCGGGCATCAGGGTCAGGTTGGCGCTGGCAAGCAGGTTGCAAGCGATGGAGCGCGGCCGGGTGCGCGGCGCCAGAGGCGGATCCAGGGGTGAGCGGGTCATGAGCCAGAGATCGTTGCTACAAAAGGGGTCAGGCCGGACGGAATGGCTTCCCAAGCGGATCCCGCCAGGCTTGAAATCTGCGACATCGCTTGCACCAAAGCCGGGTGGTTGGCAAGCGAAAATGATTGGTTTTAGAAAAATTGGACCCTGTTTTCTTTGCGGGGCGGCTAAACAAACAGACTCACCAGCAGCACCAGGGTGATGCCGACCACGGACACGATGGTGGCGAGCACGGTCCAGCTCATGAAGGTTTGCTTCTCGGTCAGGCCGAGGTAGCGGCTGACCAGCCAGAAGCCGCTGTCGTTGACATGCGACAGGGTGGTGGCACCGGCGGCGATGGCCAGCACCATGAGCGCGATATGGGACGCGTTGAGATCGACCAGTTCCAGCATCGGCGCGACAAAGCCGGCGGCGGTGAGCATGGCCACGGTGGCCGAGCCCTGGATCACGCGCACCACCACTGCCAGCAGCCAGCCGAGGAAGAGCACCGGCATTTGCCATTTCAACAGTGATTCGGCGAGCGCCGGGCCGGCGCCGCTGTCGACCAGCACCTCCTTGAACACGCCGCCGGCACCGGTGATGAGGATGATGATGCCGGCCGGTCCCATGGCCTTGACCGCGAGGTCGGACAGCTGCTGGCCGCTGAAGCCGCGGCCCAAACCGAGCCAGACCCAGGCGCCGAGGGTGGCGATGATGAGGGCCGAGAACGGGTGGCCGATGAAGGTCAGCAGATCGATCCATGGTCCGGTCTCGAGCCGCTCGGCGCCGACTTGCAGCAGCAGCACGCCTCGCACCAGCATCAGCACCAGCGGCAGACCGATCAGGCCGGCGACCAGGGTGAACGATGGCAGCGGGCGGTGGTCGTCGGTGTCGATGACCTCAAGCCCCAGACCCTCGGGGATGCGGCCGGGCACGACCCGCGAGATTTTGCAGCCGAACAGCGGGCCGGCAATGATGGCGGTGGGGATGCCCACCAGAAATCCGAAGCCGATGACCAGGCCAATGTCGGCGTTGAGGATGCTGGCGACCGCCACCGGACCCGGGGTGGGGGGGATGAACGAGTGGGTCACGGCCAGGCCGGCGAGCAGAGGGAACGCGAAGTAGGTCACTGGTTTGCTGGTCTTGCGGGCGAGGGCGTAGACCACCGGCACCAGCAGCACCAGGGCGACGTCGAGGAACACGGGGATCGAGATGATGAAGCCGGTCAGCACCATGGCCCACGGCGCCCGCTCGCTGCCAAAGGTCTTCAACAGCCGGCGGGCGAGGGCCTCGGCGCCGCCCGAGGCTTCGAGAATCTTGCCGAAGATGGCGCCAAGGCCGACGATGGTGGCGACGAATCCCAACGTGCCGCCCATGCCCTTGCGCATGCTCTCGATGATCTCCTCCGACGGCATGCCGGCGGTGAAGCCGACCGCCACCGCTGCGATCAAGAGGGAGATGAAGGCCTGCACCTTGAACACCAGGATCAGCACCAGCAGCAGGGTGATCGGGAACAGCACGGCGGTGAGCAGGCGACCGCTGGAGGGGTCGGTGGCTTCCGCCACGGCGGAGGCATCGGCAAGCAGGGGGATCAACATGGCAACGCAGGGTGATGGGGTTGAAGCAGGGGCTGAGGGCCGGTGGGCCGTGCGGGGCGGGCAGCCGGCAGCCGGCAGCCGAGATGTCACGGCAGAGGGGGCTGGATGTCAACCACCGATTGCCCACGCCACCACCTCCGGCGCGATCGATCGCGGAGCCTGAATCAAGGGGGTGGCGGGAAGCCCGCTTCGGGCAGCCGGTGGCCGGTCACGCCGGCGACCGGAAGAGGTTGAAATTGTCATCGAATGCGGTAGCATCTGATGCATGAGAACCACCTTGGACATCGATGCCGATGTGCTGCTGGCGGCCAAGGAGATTGCAGCCAAGGAGAAGACGACCACGGGCGCGGTGATTTCCCGCTTCGCCAGATCCGGCCTCGCGGGAGTTCGCCAGGCAGGCGCGACGACCTCCCTGCGGAACGGGGTGCCGGTCATTCGGGGCACGGGGCACATTGTCACGCTCCAGCACGTGCGCTCGCTCATGGAGGAGGAGGGCATGTGATGCGCGGACTCTTTGACATCAACGTGTTGCTCGCTCTTTTCGATGAGGACCACGTCTTCCACCACCGGGCTCACCAATGGTTCGGGGACCATCGTGCGCACGGTTGGGCGTCGTGCCCCTTGACGGAGAACGGGTTCGTCCGGATCCGTGCGAACCCGAATTACCATCCGGCAAACAAGCGAAGCGTTGCCGACCTGATTGAGGCGCTCCAGATTTTTGCCAGTGCCAGCGACCACGAGTTCTGGCCGGACTCCTTCAGCCTGAGAGATTCGTCCCGGGTTGAGCCGGGGCTTGTCGCCGGCCCGGGGCAGATTACCGATCTTTACCTGCTGGCGCTCGCTGTCGAGCACCGCGCCCGACTGATCACCTTCGACGAAGGCATCCATCTGGCGGCGGTCCCGGGCGCGAAGCCTGGGAATCTGGTGATGATCTGACCCTTGCAAGATCATGCCCCTGGCCATTGCCGAGGAGCTTCGTGCCAACCCAACGTCCCCGCATGAGCCAGCCATTGGCCGGGGGACAGGAGTGTCCCCCCTCCAGAGGCGCTCCGCGCCGGCAAGTCGCCGTTTACTCACCTGCCAATGATCAGGCCACCCCCAAGGAGCCGCGGCATCCCTGCCGCGGACGGTCGCGGCGGGATGGGACCGCGGCGCCACGGGTGTTCGTGGCCGAACGGCAGGGATGCCGTTCCTCCTTGCGCGCTTCGCGCCGGTTCATCCGCATTCCCACCAGCGGCCCGAACACTGCCGCCAACTCGGCGCCCCCCAACCCCACGCCGACCGCCTGCGTTACGGAGGGGCGACGTGCCCGTCGCCCGCGAATGGTGGGCGGATGGGACAGCCCATGAGGGGAGCGTTTACCGCCGCTTCTTCCTGCGCTTTTTTTTCGATCGCGATGTCGGGTGGGGTTTGCTGCCCGCGTGTTTGCCGCGGCGGCGGCCGGGGGGAGTCTGCGGTTGTGGCAACTGGCGGGGGGTGGGATCGTCCTCCGATAGCTCCTTTTCCGCCCCTTCGGTGGACGTTTCCGGTTCAAGGCCAACCACCTCGGCGTCGCCATGGCGGCTCTGCCAGTCGGCGAGGGCGAATTTATATTCCCTCCACGCCAGCTGCTCGGCTTCGGGCGAATAATAGAACTTCACAAATGCCGGATCAGCGGCCAGCTCTGGATCCAGCTCGCTGGGATGGAGCCTGACCGGAGGGGTTGGGCGCCGGTGGAGGATGTCGGGTTTGCGGCCGGATGCCGGCTCGGCGACCCACTCCAGGCACTGGTCGACCGTGTTCTGGAACAGCCGCTTTCCGAACATGCGTTGGGCCAGGTCGAAGACGTGGACGTCACGCCACCGGATGATCGGCGGCTCCAGCCCGAGTTCGGCCGGATTGGACCCCTCCATGGTATCGCGCAGGGCGGCTGCTTCCGCCTCAGTCAACTTCCGCTTGCGCTTATTCTCCACCAACCGTTTGTAGCGCTCAGGATGCTTGGCGTTTGACAGCAACAGACTGATGTAAGAGCGCGTCACTCCATATTCAGCTCCAAGAGTTGTCGGGCTCTCCCCCGCCAGCGCCCGCCGGGTCGCTTCGGCCTTTTGCTCGTCGGTCATGCGACGGACTTTCTTTTTCGTCTCCATGTCTTGAATCCAATCTAATGCCATACGGGGTCCTGCGCCAGTTGGTCCGGGTCATTCAGACTGGCGCATGGTTCATCGACCTCTACTTCAGGGTGAGTTCCGGCGATATGTGACGGAGGCGGTCCAGTTCGGCTGGTTATGGAGCTGTTCCAAGCCTCTCAAGTCATGGTCCTGTCCCGCTGTCTTGCGCTTGCCTGTGGATTCGCGGTCCTGAGCTGTCCGGGCCAGACGGAAACCGGCCCGGCGGCCGTTGCGGAGAATCCA
>SKLO01000013.1 GCA_007123195.1 Verrucomicrobiales bacterium
ATTCCGGGGGTGTCGCGGGGCAGTGTGGGGCGGCGGCGGATGCGCCTTCGCTGAAGCTTCCTCCTCCGCCAAGGCTTCGGCGGACAAGTCCTGGGGGCGGAGGTGGTCAACTGCTATCATCCTCCTTCCGGGGGCCACCTCACTCCTACGCCGGGGCTTCGGCGGACAAGACGGCGGACGAGCGGTGATGAGCCGCACCGCGGGCGGGGACAAGCTCTTCGACCTCGCGGACAAGGAGGCGTTCGGCAAGATCATGCGCCGGCTGGAGCGGTTCGCGGTGGGGAGATTGTATCGGGACGATCGCTGGTGCGGCTACGCGGAGGCGGTGGCGGGCAGCAGGCGTGCGCGGCGTGGTGTTGCGCCGGGGGACCGGGCGGCCGCTGGATTCACGGGACGACAAGCCGGCCAGGGGCCCCATGAGCGCGGCGGGGTGGTATCGCTGCTGGTTGTTCGGCGAAGGGAAAGAGGTGGCGGATGAGAGCGGGCGGCCGCGGGTTCATCGAGGGGGTGTTCCATCGAGGGGGTGTTCCAGACGGGGCGCGGGTATTCCGGGGTCACGCGCGCAAGGTCGGTGCGAGGCCGACCGCGAGTCAGGCGCGGGGGTTTGTTCTCCCTGCGGCCGCCGCCGGCGCCAAGGGAAGCCCTGGAGCCCGGCCGGTCAGCGGTTGATGGGACGACCGCCCGGGTCGATCACGCGGACGTGGACGAAAAACACCACGTTGAGGGTGATATTCTGGTTCACTCTTGACTGGAACAGGCGTCCGGCCAGCGGCACGTCGCCGAAGATGGGCACCTTGTCATGGATGCTGCGAACATCCTGGGTGATGGCTCCGCCGATGACGACCGTGGCGCCGTCGTAAATGGTGACCGCAGTGTTGAGCCGGTTGGTGCGGAACACCGGTTGAACGTAGGGCTGCGGTGCCAGCACCCGCTGGTTGCCAATGCCGCCGGTAGCAATCGTCACCGGGCTGCCGTAGTCGATGAACCCTTCGAACAACACAATCTCGGGAGCGATGTTCAGCTCGATGGTGGTGTTGTCCTCCGAAATAATCGGTTCCACGTCGAGCATCACGCCCACCCGGCGCACCTCGAACGCCGACGGGCCGCCGGGAGCAAACGGGATCGTGTTCAAGTCGGCCGGGGCCAGGTCGAAGTCGTCAAAGAAGTCGCCGATGCCGCCGACCACACCGCCGATCTGCTGGGGGATTTCCGGCGGATCAAACTCGACCGGGTAGGGGAACTCACGCACCACCTCGACCTGGGCGCGCTGGCCGCTGCGGGTCACCACCGCCGGGGCCACCGCCAGGTCGGCATTCCGGGTCTGGTCGAGCGCCCGCAGCACCGCCTGGTATTGTGGCGAGGTCAGAGCTCCGGCGAGGGTCAGTTGGGTGGGCGAACGGGCCGCGAGGCCCTCGCGGATCAGGCCGCCCTGCAGCCTCGGGTCACCGCCCGGGTTCTGGCCCAACAGCTGCTGGATGCTCTGCCCGGGGGTGATCGCTCCGGTGCTGCGCAGGCCGGCTGTGACCGGGTTCTGGCCGATTGGCAGCGCCCCGGGCGCACCGGCTGGGAACGCATCGAACAGGGCACCCTGGTCGATATTGCCCGGTGTGCCGCCGGAGGCGAAATTGCCGCTGCCGAGGTCGAACGGCCCCATCAACCAGTCGAAGCCGATCTCGCTCAGGGTGTCGCTGCGGATCTGCAGCATGGTCATGCGGATCTCCACCTGTCGCGGTGAGGCGCCCAGAGCGTCTTCGACCAGGAATTCAACCATCTCCAGGTTGGTTTGGGTGTTGCGCACGACCAGGGTGCTGTTGGCGGGATTGAAGGTCGCCGTGGCACCCTCGGGAAAGGTCACACCCTGTTGCTCGAGAAATTCCCTCGCCCCGATTCGACGCCGGGCCAGGGCGGTGGCGCCCGGGTCCACCGGGGCAAACGGGTCGATCGCCGCGGGCTCGTCCTCCATCGGCTGCGTCTGGATGAAATTCGGCGGCACCTGGAACGAACGGGTCACCAAAGCGTCTCCTCCGTCCGCCGCGGAGGTGATGCGCACTGCGAACTGTTCCACGCGAAAGGTGCTGCCGCTCTGGGTGGTGACGTAGCGCAACACCTCCTCCAGCGGAAGCTGGCGAAGGTTGAGGTTGACCACCCGCTCGGTGGTCACCGACGGCGAAACAAGGAAGCTGACTCCGCGCCGTCCCGGATCGGTCTCGGTCGTGTCCAGCGCGTTGGCTTGGGCAGCCAGGTAATCGACCGCCTCCTGCACGGTAACGTCGACCAGGTTCACTTCCGGAATGATCAGCCGCTGCAGTTTGGCGCTCAGGCCCATTCCGGCCGGCATGGGCGCATCGCCGGGCGCGCCGAACATGCCGCTGATATCGACATCGGTGGCGATCGGCACCTGGGTTTCCCACAGCGCGTCGACCTGGCCGAGCATGCTCTCCCGGGTTTGGTCGCGGGCGCCGTCGGCGTAGCGCCGGACCTCGCGCTGGACCGATTCCATCAAGCGGCGGGCCGAGACGTTGTAGGGATCGATCCGCAGCACCTGCATCAGCGTCTCTTCGGTCTTGTCCCAGTCGGCCAGATCAAAGTAGCCCCGGGCCATCAGCATCAGACGCTCCACCTCGGCCACGTTGGACAGGTGGTCGGGCGTCATCGCCGGGTTGTGGCGTTCGGGATCGTCGAGCTGCTGCCGCAGGGTGCGGGACGGCCCGTGTCCGGGATGGACGCCTTCGGCCAGCACCTCGTCCAGCGTCAGTCGCGCCTGATCCAATTCCGCGGCCGCGGCCAGTTGACGGGCGTGGTGCACCGATGCGTTGGCAAATCCCTCGAGGGCGTGGCGCTTCCAGTCGGCGGTGGCCGGTGAATCCGGCAAAGTACGCCAAGCGCCTTGGTAAAGCGATCTGGCCCGCTGCCAATCGCCGACCTCCATCGCTTCCCGGGCCTCGGCCACCATTTCGGCGGCCTCGCTGACCAAAGCCTGCCGCCGCTGCAACTCGGCCTCGGCCAGACCGCCGCTGCGCACGGCTCCCGTTCCAGGCTGGCCGGTCGGCCCCGCGTGCAGATCCGGGACGGCGACGAGGCCGATGGCCAGCGCCAGCGCGAGCACGGCAGGTGCCAGCGAGGGGCCTCCCGACAGCGGTCGGGGGCGCCACGTTCTCAGGTCTCGGTCAAATCGGTCCATCAATGGATTCAAGCGCGGCATTGTAGCAGGCTGCCCACGGTTGGGAACCCCCAAATTGCGCCTTTTTTCAATGGCCATTCCCGCTGTCAGTGGACGCGACGCGGCCCAGCACCTCGGCGGTAAGGTTGAACAAGATCGAATAGTGGCCCTCGCCCTCGGCCCGGCGCAGCTCGCCGTGAGGCAGTTCAGCGGCCATCCGCCGGACCATGGCGGCCGGCAGATTGGCGTCCTCCGTGCCGTGCCAGATCGTGGCCGGGGTCGATACCTCGGCCGGCTCAAAGCCCCACGGCTCAAGGTAGATCTCGCCATCGGTCACCAGCGCGGCATTGCTCGAACGCATGACCTCGGCGAAGTCATCGCTGATCACCGAACGCAATTCCGGGGTGTCGAGGGCTCGACGGTCGGATTCCGGCAGGCCGAGGTGAAGCGCCTTGAGCAACGGATGGCGCGGTGGCCACCACGAGATCCAGCGGGCCAGACCGAGCGGCGCCGCCAGCGTCCAGGCCATGCGCCGCCTGAAAAACATCAGCCCGCGGTAGGCCCAATGCAGCCCTCCGGTTTCCTGCGACCACGCCAGCGGCGGCGCCGGGCAGACCAGCCACAGGTGCCGCATCCGTTCGGGCAGTCGGGCACCACACGCCAACGCATACGGGCCGCCGCCCGATACCCCCATGACATCGAACCGGTCCCAGCCGAGATGGTCGGCCAACGCCGACATCAGCGGCGGCCAGTCGAGCAATCGACGGCCGGGCTGGAACGCGCTGCCGCCGATGCCGGGCCGGTCCGGCGCCACCACCCGGATGCCGGCGGCCACAGCGGCGGCGTGCAACCCCCGCGCCTGCAGGCGGGAGCTTGGCCAGCCGTGGCAGAACAACAGCGGGCGGCCGCAAGGGTCGCCGTAGTCGGCGTAGGTCAGGCACTCGCAGCCGGGCAGCCCGTGAAGTTCGACACGCTCGTTCATGGCCAAGACCCGAGGCTAACCGGTCGGGCGGCGTTTGCCACCGCGGAATCGCGCCGGGGGGAATCGGCATGTTGCCAAAACGGCAACCGCCACTTGCGGCCGGGCGCGGCTTCACTCAATGGTATGAGGGGAGCCGGTGCCCCGGCCGCTCGTCCGGCACCGGTTCATGCCCCCCTCCGACGCCGCATGTTCCGCTTCCTCCACGCCGCCGACCTTCATCTGGACAGCCCGCTGCGCGGGTTGGAGCAGAAACCCGACGCCCCGGCGGACACCTTGCGCGGCGCCACCCGAAGGGCCTTGGAAAATCTGGTCGACCTGGCGATCGGACGCGAGGTGGATTTCGTGCTCATCGCCGGCGACGTGTTCGACGGCGATTGGAAGGACTACAGCACGGGCCTGTTCTTCCGCGGCCAGCTGGCCCGGTTGGACCGCGCCGGCATCCAAGTCCACCTGATCGCCGGCAACCACGACGCGGCCTCGGTGGTCACGCGCCACCTGCAGCCGCCGAAGAACGTGCACACCCATTCGACCCGGAAGGCGGACAGTGTGGAACTGGATGGGCTGCCGGTGGCCATCCACGGCCGCGGGTTTCCCAACCGGGCGGTGGTTGAAAATCTGGCGCTCGATTACCCGGTGGCGGTGCCGGGCCGGTTCAATATCGGGTTGCTCCACACCAGCCTCACCGGCCGGTCGGGCCACGACAACTACGCGCCCTGCAGCATCGACGACCTGCGCTCGCGTGGCTACGATTACTGGGCGCTGGGCCACATCCACCAGCCGGAGGTGGTGGGGGAGAACCCTTGGATCGTGTTTCCTGGCAACCTGCAGGGACGCCACGCGCGCGAGACCGGCCCGCGCGGCTGCTGCCTGGTGGAGGTCGACGACGCGCTGCAGGTTGGCGGCGTCGAATGGCACCACCTCGATGTGGTCCGCTGGGACCGGGTCGAGGTGGCGCTCGACGGCGTGGACCGGGACGCGGCGGTCGACGACGCCGTCGCCGCGGCGCTGGCCGCGGCGGTCGCGCGCGCGGACGGACGCCTGCTGGCGGCGCGGGTGGTTTTCACCGGCGCCACCCCATTGCACGGCGCACTGCACCGGCGTGAGCGCCAGCACTGGCGCAGCCGTTGCCTGGCTGCGGCGCAGGACCTGGGCGACGACCGGGTGTGGATCGAGAAGGTCGAGGCCGCCACCTCGCCGGTGCATGACCTGGCCGAGCTGGCGGCGCGCGATCCGCTGATGGAACTGGTATTGCGCTCCTTGGATCAGTGGCGGCCCGCGCCCGCGACCGACAGCAGCGATGATGCGGATGCCGGCGACGAGGCGCTGCCGGCGTCGGTCCCGCACGCGGGCGCGGACGTGCTGCGGGCGCTGCCGCCCGACCTGCAGCGGGAGTTGGCAGCGGATTGGCACGGCGAGCGGCTGGAGACCACGATCAACGAGGTGCGGGCGATGGTGCTCGACGCCCTGGCCAACCGCCAGAGCGGCGACGCGGCCGGCTCGGAACCTTTGGCAGCCGACCGGCAAGGAGGGGCGGCATGAGGCTGGCGCGGATCGACATCCCGGCGTTCGGGCCGTTCACCGACTGGCAACTCGGGCTGCCGGAGCCGGGGTCGGTCGACGGCGCCGATTTGCACCTGCTGCACGGCCCCAACGAGGCCGGCAAAAGCTCGCTGCTGCGGGCGATCCACCAGTTGCTCTACGGCATCCCGGCGCGCAGTGACGACGGGTTCCTCCATGATTACCCGGCGCTGCGGATCGGCGCGGAACTGGTGGCGGCCGACGGTCGGCGCCTGATTCTGTTCCGGCGCAAGGGCAACAAGGACACACTGCTCGATCAGGACGGCAAGGTGCTGCCCGATGCCGCGCTCAAGCCGTTCCTCGGCGCGGTCGACGAGGGTTACTTCAGCAGCATGTTCGGCATGGGGGTGGCCGACCTGCGCGCAGGCGCCGGGACCTTGTTGCAAGGCGAGGGCGAACTGGGGCGCGCGCTGTTTTCCGCCAGCCTCGGCGGCAGCGATGTGCAGGCGGCCATGCAGAAGCTGGCCGATGAGGCCGACGGATTGTTCCGCCCGCGCGGCAGGATGCGGCTGGTCAACGAGGCTGTGGCAAGCCACCGCGATGCCGCGCGCCGCAGCCGCGACCTGAGCGTGCGGCCGGAGGACTGGCGCCAGCTTGAGTCGGAACTGAAGGCCGCCGAGGAGCGGCGCAACGAGCTGCAGCAACAGCATCGCGAACGACTGGCGCAACGCGAGTGGTGGCAGCGCTGCCGCGACGCACTGACGCCGCTGGGGCATTGGGACGACCTGGAGGAGCAGTGGCAGCGGGTCGCCGGCCTGCCGGAGGTGGCGGATGATTTCGGCGACGCGGTGCGCCGGTGGGAACAGCGACGGCACCAACTGCAGGCGCGGGCCAGCACCTTGGGCGAACGCCTTGCCGAACTGGAGAAACAACGCCGCGCCTGCCAGTGGCAGCCGCTCTGGCTGGACGCCGTCGACCGCATTCGCGAGCTGCACGAGGGCCGCAGCCGGCAGGAGGAACAACTGCAGCGGATCGAGGACGGCCGCCGGGAACTGGAGCGCGGCCGCGAGGCACTAAGCCGCCAGCTCGCCGACCTGCAACTGCCCGACGACGTGGCTGGAGCGGACGGCGTCCGGATCGACAAGCCGCGCGAGCTGCGCGGCCGCGAGGCGGCGCAACGGCTGGACGACCTGGCCGCGCGCCGCCAGCGCAACCGCGAGCGCCTCAGCCAGCTGGCAGGCGAGCTGGAGCGACGCCGCAGCGAGCTGGACACGTTGCCGCCGGGGCCGTCGG
>SKLO01000191.1 GCA_007123195.1 Verrucomicrobiales bacterium
ACATCGCGCGCTACGGCGACACCGGCGGCTACGACTTCGACCGCCCGCGCGACATGTGGCTGTATCGCGACTGGGTCATCCACGCGTTCAACTCCGACAAGCCGTTCAACCAATTTGCGCTTGAACAGCTGGCGGGCGACCTGCTGGACGACGCCACACCCGAGCAGCGCATCGCCACCGGCTTCATCCGCAACTCCCCCGAGCCGCAGTATTACTTCGACGTGCTGATCGACCGCGTGAACACCACCGGCACCGCGTTTCTCGGACTCACGCTCGAGTGCGCCCAGTGTCACGACCACAAGTTCGATCCGGTGTCGCAGGAGGAGTTCTACCAGCTGCTGGCGATCTTCAATAATGACGACGAGACCGAGATCACGGCCAAGTCGCCGATCAGCGGGCAGGAGTCCAAAGTGCTGGTGGTCAGCGAGCGCGAAAGCCCCCGGACCACCCGGCTGGCGATCGGCGGCTCGTTCCTCGATGAGGGTCAGCGGGTCGATCCGGGCGCGCCGAAGGAATTGCACCCGCTGCCGGACGACGGCGTCGGCAACCGGCTGCAGCTGGCCGAGTGGCTGGTCGATCCGTCCAACCCGCTGATTGCGCGGGTGACGGTCAACCGCTATTGGGAAGCGCTGTTCGGCCACGGCCTGGTCCTGACCAGCGAGGACCTCGGCGTCCGCGCCGAGCTGCCCTCGCACCCGGAACTGCTCGACTGGCTCGCGGCCGAGTTCATGGATCAAGGGTGGAGCGTCAAGTGGCTGCTGCGCACCATGGTGGAATCGGCCACCTACCGCCAGACCTCCGAGGTCGAACCCTCACTCTATCATTCCGACCCGCAGAACCGCCTGCTGGCACGGGGACCACGGTTCCGGGTGCCGGCCGAAACCGTGCGCGACATCAGCCTGGTCGCGGCCGGCCTGATCCACCTCGAGGTGGGCGGCCCCAGCGTGTTCCCGCCGCAGCCGCACGGCATCAGCGAGGACCGCGAACGCGGCGCCTACGAGTGGCGTGTGAGCGAGGGCAGCGACCGCTACCGGCGCGGGCTCTACACCTTCTGGAAACGCGCCGCGCTGTATCCGGGCCTGGAGTTGTTCGACGCGCCGCGCCGCGAGACCAGCTGCTCCCGGCGCAGCCGCAGCAACAATCCCCTGCAGGCCCTGGTCACGCTCAACGATCCGGCCTTCGTCGAGGCCGCCGTGGCGCTCGGCCACCGCATGGCCGGCCACGCCGACGGCGACCAAACCGCCGCCCGCATCCGCCACGGCTTCCGCCTGGCCACCTCGCGCGCGCCCGACGACACCGAGCTGGCGGCCCTGACCGAATACTACAAAGACGAGCACGCACGGTTTTCCGCCGACCCCGAAGCGGCGGCCAAACTGGTCCGCAGCGCGCCCGCCGCCGCCGGCTGGGAGGCCGGCGACCGGGAGTTGATCGACTGGGCCGCGCTGGCCATGGTCGCCAACGTGCTGCTCAACCTCGACGAGACCATCACCACACCCTGACACCAACGCAACCGGCCGCGGCCGGCCGGCCCAACGCCGCCGCTGCGTCCGCCGCCCGACCCTGACACACTGCCAACACCAGCCGGCCGCCGATTGCCCCCTGTCACCATGCCAACACCGCCCCGACTCCAAACCACCCCGTTCGACCTGGTCAGCCGTCGCCAGTTCCTCTCCCGCAGCGCCATTGGCCTCGGCGGCGCCGCGCTGGGCAGCCTGCTGGCCGGCGATGCCCTGGCCGCCGCCCCGCCCGCCGGCCGCATCGGGTCCCACTTCGCGCCCAAGGCAAAAAACGTCATCTTCCTGTTCATGGCCGGCGCGCCGTCGCAGCTGGACATGTTTGAGGAAAAGCCCGAACTCAACCGGCTTGACGGCAAGACCATTGATCCCGGGCAGTTGGGCGACATCCGCTTCCCGTTCATCAGCCAGGAGCCGCGCCTGCTGGGATCGCCCTACAAGTTCAAGCGCCACGGCCAGTCCGGAGCCATCGTGTCCGAACTGATGCCGCACCTCGCCGGGGTGGTCGATGACGTGACCTTCATCAAGTCGATGTGGACCAGCAACACCGCCATCAACCATCAGGACGGCCAGTTGTTCTTCACCACCGGCGGCCTGCGCGAGGGCATGCCCAGCCTCGGCGCCTGGCTCAGCTACGGCCTCGGCAGCGACAACTCCGAGCTGCCGGCGTTCGTGGCCATGATGTCCAACCAGATCCCGCGCGGCGGCGCCAGCATCTACGGCCACGGCTTCCTGCCCAGCAACCACCAGGGCGTGCCCTTGCGCAGCCAGGGCGACCCGGTGCTGTTCATGTCCGATCCGCCCGGCGTCACCAGCGACGCGCGCCGCCGCCGCGTCGACGCCATCAACCACCTCAACCACCTGCGTCACGAGGCGGTCGGCGACCCCGAGATCGCCGCCCGCATCTCCGCCTTCGAAATGGCTTACAAGATGCAAACCTCGGTGCCCGGCCTGATGGACATCAGCCGCGAACCGCGGTCGATGCTCGACCTCTACGGCGCGGTGCCGGGCCAGCGCTCGTTCGCCAACAACTGCCTGCTGGCGCGCCGGCTGGTGGAACGCGGGGTGCGCATGGTGCAACTGGTCGATCTCGACTGGGACCACCATGGCGACCGCCGCGAGCGCGACATCATCCACGCCCTGCCGGAGCAATGCCGCAGTGTCGACCAGGCGGTGGCGGCGCTGATCAAGGACCTCAAGCAGCGTGGTCTGCTGGACGAGACGCTGGTGGTCTGGGGCGCCGAGTTCGGCCGCACGCCGATGAACGAGGAGCGCAACAACTCCACCTTCCTCGGTCGTGATCACAACACCGCCGCGTTCACCGTGTGGATGGCCGGTGGCGGCGTCAAGCCGGGGCTGACCTACGGGGCCACCGACGAACTCGGGCTGCGCGTGACCGAAAATCCGGTCCACACCCACGACCTCCACGCCACCATCCTGCATTGCATGGGCATCGACCACCGCCGCCTGACCTACCGCTTCCAGGGCCTCGACCACCGTCTCACCGGCGTCGAACCCGGTGTCCGCGTGATCCACGACGTGCTGGCGTGACCTACCACCACAACAACCGCACCGCCGCCAGCAGGGCGGAGCCGATCATCAGCCACTCGAACCACATCTGCGGCAGTCGGTGGATCAACCAGCTGCCGCTGAGCACGCCCAGAACCACGGCGGGCGCCAGGTAGAGGTTGACTGCCAGCGACTGCCCGTGGATCAGGCCCAGCTGCAGCAGGAACGGGATCTTGATCAGGTTGATCAGCAGGTAGAACCGCGCCGACCATCCGAGGAACTCCAGCTTGCCGGTTTTCCTAACCAACAGATAAAGAGCACTGATGGGGCCGGCGGCGTTGGCGACGATGGTGGCCACGCCGACACCGATGCCGCAGCCCCAGTGAAACCAGCCGGATCCGGCGATGCGCTCGACCGCCCCGCGGGCGAGCCCGGTGACCAGCTTCAACCCCAGCATGGCAAGGATCAGGCTGCCGATCAGCACCCGCGCCTGATCGTCATCGATGCGCCCGAGCAACAGCCAGCCGATCACCACACCCACCACCGCCGGACCGGCGAACGTGCCCACCTGGCGCCACGAACCGTGGCGACGGAACAACCGGTAGACCAGTAGGTCGGCGACGATCAACAACGGCAGCACGATGCCGACCGATGGCAGGGCGCCGAAGATGGCGGCCATCACCAGCACGTTGAGCATGGCGGCGCCGGCGAGGCCGGACTTCGCCAGGCCGATGCACCAGGCGGCGAACAGCGCCCCCGCCCAGTCCCACGGTCCCAACTCCCAGCCGGCAAGCCACTCGCTCATTCAGTCACTGGTTGACATTGGCTCCGGCACGCTGGAAGCCTGCCGGCACACTCGGCACCCGGGATAGCTGCCGGCACAACAGACAGACCGGCTCACAGGTTGACATTGAAGAAGTCGGCGAACACCTGCCGGTAAACGTCGCGCTTGAAGTCGGGCACCCATTCAATCCGGAATTGCTCGGGATAAATCCACCTCCAGTTGGAGAACTCGGGCTTCTTCTGGCCGAGATCGATGTCGCCGTCGGTGCCAAGGAAACGGCAGCGGTAGTAGGTCTGTTCCTGGCCGACGCAGCCCTTGCGGGTGGCGCCCAGACGGAACCGGTAGCGGTAGCCGCCGCGCCAGTCGAGCACCTCGAGTTGGCGGCGCCTGACTCCGATCTCCTCGCGCACCTCGCGGAACATGGCCTCCAGCAGTTCCTCGCCGTCGTCGACGCCGCCCTGGGGAAACTGCCATGCCCCGGGCACGCCGCTGCGCTCGGCGATGAACAGCATGTCCCACGCGTTCATCAGCAGCGCCGCCACGTTGGGGCGGTAGGGACCGTCCTGGTTCTGTTCCATCAAATTGGATTCGCGCCGCAGCACCGCCACGGATTCAGGCCGGCAGGTGTGACAGGCTGTCGTCCAGCGCCGCCAGCAGCGCGGCAATGGTGTCGTCGGTCTCGTCACCCATGTTGGACAGACGGAAGGTGGCACCCTTGATTTTGCCATAGCCGCCATCGATCGCCATGCGATGGTTCTCGCGCATCAGCTTCTGCAGGGCGGCAACGTCGATGCCGCGGTTGTTGGCCACGCAGGTGAGCGATTTCGAGCGGTAACCCTCGGCGGCAAAAAACTCGAAGCCGCTGCGCCGCACCCATTCGTGCACCATCCGGTTGAGGCGCTGGTGCCGCTGGTAGCGGGCCTCGAGGCCCTCGGCGAAGATTTCATCCAGCTTGGCGCGCAGACCGTGGATCAGGCTGATGCACGGCGTGCTCGGCGTCATGTCCTTGTCATGGTTGGCCTGGAATTCGTGGAAATCGAAGTAGTAACCGCGGTCGGGCACCCCGGCCGCCCGCTCCATGGCGGCTTCAGAGACCGCGAACAAGGCCAGCCCCGGGGGCAGGGCCAGCGCCTTCTGGCTGCCGGTCAGCAGCACGTCGATGCCGAGGCCATCGAAGTCCACCGGCACGGTGCTGAACGAGGACACCATGTCGACGATGAACATGACGTCGGGATACTTCGCCTTCAGCGCCGTGATCTCCTCCAGCGGGTTGAGCACGCCGGTCGAGGTTTCATTGTGCACCAGGGTCAGGGTGTCGAAGCGGCCGCCGGCCAGCGCGTCATCGATCTGGTCCGCCAGCAGCGGGCGGCCCCAGTCGACCTTGAGCGCCTCGGCCTGCTTGCCGCAGCGTTTGGCGACGTCGAACCACTTGTCGGAAAACGCGCCGCAGCAGCCGTTGAGCACCCCCTTGACGGTCAGGTTGCGCAGCGCGCCTTCCATCACCCCCCAGGCGGAGGAGGTCGAGAGGAACACGCCGCGCGAGGCGCCGAACATGGTTTGCAACCGCGGCTGCACCTCGCGGTAGAGCGCCTGGAAATCCTTGCTGCGATGACCGATCATCGGCGCAGCCATGGCCTGATGGATGGCCGGCGACACCTCGACCGGACCGGGAATGAACAACTTGACGTGAGACATGCTGGGAACCGCCCGCGGCACGGGCAGGCGGCAGTGTAGGTTCAGGACTTCGTCTTGCAAGGAGCAACCCGCGGGCCGGCGGCGGTCGCCAATGGCACTGCGCGCTTGCCCGCAGCGGTCGGCGGCCCAAGGTGGCCCCATGCGTTCGATCATCCGCGCCCGCCGGTCTGTCCCGGCCACGTTCCCCGCCCTGCTCTTGCCGGCCCTGATTCTCGCGGCCGCGGACGTGATGCCGGCGGTGGGAGCGACCGCGGGCACGGCGAACGATGCCGGTGACAACGCGGCCGGGATCGATCCCGCGATCGACTCCGCCCCGGCCGCCGGGACGGCACGGACCAGGCAGGGCATGGACGAGGGCTTCGACGGCGAGGCGATCGAGACTCCTTTCGACACCGAGCTGACCGGCACCTCGGCAGCCGGCGACTGGTCGGTGACCGCCCGGCCGCGCACCCGGGACGTGATCGACAACCCGTTCGTGCGATTTCCCGTGCGGGCGCGCTACGGGGTCACCGACCACCTCGAGCTGTTCGGCACGTTGGAGGGGTATTTTGACAACCCGGCGCGCTCGCCGAGCCAGTGGGGCATGAACCGGTTCGAGCCCGGCATCAAGTGGCAGTGGGCGCACCCGCCGGAGTCGGCCTGGCGACTGGCGCTCGGCAGCAGCTGGGAACTGCCCCTGGGCCGGCCGCCGGAGGACATCCAGGACGGCTTCGCCCGGGTGCGGCCGTTTGCGGTGGTCACTCGCCCCGGCAGCTGGTCGCCGCACGTCTTGCCCTACGTCAACCTGGGCGGCGAACTGGTTCACGAACCGCTCGGTCGCAGCCGGCCCGGGGGCGAGCGGCCCAACCACCGGCTGACGGTGCAGCCCGGCCTGCTGTGGAACCCGCCCGGCGCGTGGCGGGGGGTGATGGAACTGCGCTGGCGGACCGATGCCATCGACGGCGGCAACGAGCACCAGTTCGCGGTGCGCCCGGGGGTGGCGCGCGAGGTGCCGCGCTCGTGGCTGAGTCCGTTCGGCCTGCGCGGCCGCGCCGAGGTCGGGGTGACGTTCAACATCCCGGTCAGCGGCGGTGGCAGCGTCGGCACCTCGGTGTCGGCGCGCTACCGGTTTGGCGACGAACGTTGATCGGCGCCGGAACTTGCCGGGCGCGGGTTCTTCTGGCAGGAAGGGAACGTGCCGTTATCCGCCGCCGATCATGATGCCCCCCCGTGCGACCCCCGGGTGGTGGATTTGGCGGTAATCGGAGGTGGAGCGGCGGGGTTCTTCGCGGCGTTGCAGCTGAGCGAACTGCGGCCGAGCCAACAGGTGGCCATTTTTGAGAAGGGCACCCGGTTCCTGCAAAAGGTGGCCGTGTCGGGCGGTGGACGCTGCAATGTGACCCACGCCTGCTTCGATCCGGCGGCCCTGGCGGCGAAGTA
>SKLO01000411.1 GCA_007123195.1 Verrucomicrobiales bacterium
CAGGTCGGTGGGATCAATTGACAGACGATCCGCCAGCGGCCGCGCCTGCATGTCGGCAACATTGAGCGCCAGCACCACCAGAGCGCCCGGGGTCGGCCCGATCCGCTCCAACGGAATTTCGGCCTCCCATCTCGCGCTGGCGCCGGGCTCGGGGAGCAGGGCGCCGGAGTATTCATAGTCGGAACGGGTCAACGATACCCGAGGCATGCCGCTGACCGGGGCATATGCCAGCACTTCCGCCTGCTCCAGCGGCACGCCCTCAGCCTGCCACGCCACGTAAATCCCATGCGCCGGCTGACCGGAGGGCGGCAACATGGCGTAACCACGCAAATCCAGGTGACCGCTGTCATCCACCCTCGCCATCAGCCAGCCGGCCCGTCGTCGATTGAGATCGCTGCGCATCCGGAAGTTTGTCACCGCCATGGATTCAAAAATTCCCGCCTTCAGCCAACCTTGATCGATCAGGAACTCCGCCTGACGGCGCAGGAAATTCGGGTCGGCATCGACCCGGCGAAGGTCCTGGGAATCAGTGAACTCGATGTGCATCAGGGCGCTGAGCGCCTGCAGCCGGGTGGTGCGCCAGTGGTCCATCAGCTGGACACCTACCAGCCATTGGTGGACCGAATGGGACAACTGCACCCCCGCCAGGATGGCGGCGACCGGGAGCCAGCGGGTATGGCGGCAGAGCATCGGTCCTGGTGGATTGGCATCCGGGGACCCGGGAGCTGATTGCGCGGCCCGGAGCGCCTCGGGACAGCGGCCGCACAGGGTCAGAATCATGCCGATCACCCCTATCCACGCCATGGTGGCGAGGGTTACGTAACGACTCTTCACCGCCACCCAGGTCACATCGATCACGGTGGTGCGCGAGGCGGCCACCGCCAGCACGGCCAGGCAGCCGAACGCGCCGATGGCCAGGAACGGCAGCGCCCGTCGTCGGCGGACCGGCGACGCCCGCAGCCACGCCAGTTTCAGCACCAGGAACACCGCCAGCAGACCGACGCCCAGCCACAGGGCCACCGGCCGCGGATCGAGGCCAGGCAGGCGCGCCAACGGCGCCCCAAGCATGGCCACCGCAGTGCCGATCACGTCCATCGGCGCGGCCAGAAACTCCTGCAGGCTCATCACTCCGGGTGCCTTTTGTCCGGTCGGGGTGAAGTAGGCGTGAGCCGGGTGGCTCATGCTTACCAGGTCGGTAAAGTAGCGCCACCACACCAACGCGGTCAGTCCCGCCCAACCGGAGCCCCAGGCCAGGCCGCGGCGCCAACCCGACCAGCGGCTGTCGGCGGCGGAGATCGCCACCAGCGGCAGCGCCACCACCCAGGTCAGCAGGCCGTGGCCGAACGAGTAGGTCGCCAGCCAGCAGCACCCCGCGGCCAGCGCCGCGCGCCACCAGGGCAGGCCGCGCCCCCGTGAATCGCCCGCCGGCTCCTGGCCGGGCGCCAGCAGCAAGGCCGTGGCCACCAGCATCGGGATCGGAAATACGAATGCGAATTGAATCGCCCACAGCAGGTTCTGGAACTGCATCGGGGAAAACAGCAGCAGCGCGATGCTGAACAGGGCCAGCCATCGCGCCCACGGTCCGGCGCCGCTCCGGTGCACCAGCCAGGTCAGGCCGGCCGCCGCCAGCAGCAACAAGCCGACGATGGCGAACTGCTCGGCGCGGAGGTCGCCCGGCCACCATTTGGTGCCGGCCAGCACCAACAGCCGCTGGGTCAGGATCCGGTGGTTGATGTGGGCCGCGGTCAGGTCCGACCACGTCAACTCGCCGGCGGCATACTTCTGCAACAGGGGTCCCCGCTCCCATTCGTCCCACATGGGCGTGTGGCCGGCATGCTCGTCCACCAACAGCAGGCACAACAGGGCCGGCAGCAGCAAGGCGCTAAGCAGAAAGGCAACGGCCCCGAGCCGACGCAGCCACGAGGGCGGGGCCTTGGCTTCGGGCGCCTCATCTGCTGACGGCAACCGGTTCTGGAGGGCGTTCACCAAAAGGGAATGCCTTGGTTAAACCACAGGCCCCGGCCACTCGCAACCGCGATTACGCGATTACGAAAAGCCCGCCTCCCCCAGGCCTTGCGGGCGCTGCGACCCACGCCCATGATCCCGCCACCTGCCTCCCAACCAACCGAGATCAGGCCCGGCAAGTCCGATTTCGACAAAATGTCTGACACTTTGTACTCCAGCCGCCACGACACCGCGTGCCGCACCGCCTCACCCAGGCCTCGCGGGCGCAACGACCGTAGGTTGAGCTCTTTCTTCGAGCCGGATGCTGCGCACGGCTCCCGACTCGATCGAGCGCAGCAGCGCCGGATAGCTCCCATCCGCCAGGCGCGCCGGCGGCGGGCCGTGCAACGCCAGGGTTTCCTCCCACTGACGACGTTCCATGGCCTGGCGAACCCGCTCCCGCTCGCAAGGAACATGACCTGGAAATCTGCTTGCCGGGGGAGCGATGATCAGGGCGAAAACAAGCCCGCCGAAATCACGGCTCGACCGGCTCAAACCACCAGACCTGGCAGCCGCGTCGATCGAGATGGTCGGCCATGGCGGGCGGCAGGTCGGGGCCGGTGACGTTGAGCGCGGTGGCCAGGGCGTCGGCCTCGGTGGCGGTGGGCGCGATCACGATGACCGCCTGCTCATGGCCGAGGCCAAGCCCGGTGCGCGGGTCGATGATGTGGCTGTAACGCCGGCCCTCATGCTCGAAAAACTGCTGCCGGTCGCCGGAGGTGGAGACCGCCTTGCCGGCCAACCGGACGTCGGGTTCAAACCGGTCCGCCGCCCCGGCAGTGGCCACCACCCGGAATCCGCGCCCCGGCCCCGGCCCCGGCCCTGCGTCATCCCCTTCCCCGCTCGCCGCCACGGCCTCCGGCCCGACCCGGCCAAAAGGCGCCAGCTTGACCGGCCAACCATCCTCCCCCGGGGGCGGCCGGCCGAGTCGCAGGTCGCCGGCAGCGGCCACCGCGGCGCGGTCGAACCCGTGCCCGGCCAGTAGCTCCAGCATCGCATCGGCGGCGTAGCCCTTGCCGATGCCGCCGAGGTCGAGCCTGAGGTCGTCGCGCCCCAGCACCACAGCCGTGCGACCGGCTTCCCCGACCCAGGTCAGGTGGCGCCAACCGGTGCGTTCCATGGCGTGCGTCAGCCGGTCGGCGGTCGGCGGCGCGCCCTGCCGGCGGGCGCGGCGCCACAGCAGCGACAGGTGCCCGACCGTGGGATCGAACGCCCCGTCGGACAGCTCGGCCATGCGCAGCGCCTGCTGGAGCAGCGGCGCCAGGTGCTCGCCGAGTTCCAGCGGTTGGCCCACAGGTCGGGAGGTCAACAGGGTCAGCTCGCTGTCGGCGCGGTAGTCGGAGGCGGCCTGCTCGATGCGCTCGGCCAGGTCCCAGGCCAGATCCATCGCCCGGACGGCGCGCGCGCGATCGTCCGCGCTGTCGGCATGATGCAGCTGAATCGTGAACCGCGTGCCCATCAGCGGGCGTTGCTGCTGCAGCAAGGCCGAGCGCTGACCGCCTTTGCCGTCGGCGCCGTGAGCGGCCTCGTCAGCGCCTGCCGTGCCGATGCCGATCGACAGCGCCGCGCCCGTCACCGCCGCCAACCATCGAGGGGCCGCTCGACCGTGGTTCACGGCTGCTCCAGTTCAGTGACGGTCTCCCTCAATCCGGCCTCGCTGTTCCAGATTTCATACATCTCCTCGGGGGTCGGGATTTCCAGCGGCCGCACAATGCGGAAGCCCAGCCAGGGGGCATCGGTGTGATACCAAATGCTCTTGGGCAACTGCGGGTCCTGTTGTTTCCAAGCCGGGCGCGAATAGCGACGGGCGGCGGACCGGAGTTGCTCGGGGTCGTCGTCGAAATGACCGCCCCGGACCGAGCGCGGATACATGGTGTCACCGCGCGCCCATGGAGCGGGCACCGGGCCGTTGGCCTGTTCCGCCAGCCGGGCATGAAAGTCGGGCTGGTAGAAATCGAGCACCCATTCGGCGACGTTGCCGTGCATGTCGTGCAGGCCCCAGGCGTTGGGCAATTTTTGCCCCACACGCGAATACGCCGGCTCGCCGGTGGTGCCGACCGAGTTGTCATAATACCAGGCGTAGTCGCCCAGTTTTGACGCGTCGTCGCCGAACGAAAATCGTGTGGTGCTGCCGGCGCGGGCGGCGTATTCCCATTCGGCCTCGGTGGGCAGCCGATAGAAATGCCCGGTCTGAATGCTCAGCCACTGGGTGTATTTCAGCGCCGCGTGCTGGGTCATGCCGATCGCCGGATGGTCGTTGTCCCGGCCCATGCCGAAGTCCATCGGGATGTATTCGGTGGTGGGCTGGCTGACCAACTGGATCGGCTCGGCGTCTTCCGGCACCGGGAGCCGGGAGCCGTCCTTGTTGCGCGCGTCGCCATCGGTCTGGAACGGCAGGTATTCGCCCCAGGTGACCTCGTATTTGCCCATCCAGAAGGGCGGGATGGCGACCTCGACCTGCGGTCCCTCGTCGTCCCCGCGGCCGGGTTCGTCATCCGGCGAGCCCAGCATGAAGGTGCCGCCAGGGATGGCGATCATGGTGTATTCGGCCCCGGTGAGCGGCACCGAAATGTTGTAATCCTCCATCTGGTCCTCGGTAGTCACCTTTCGGGCCTCGACGATCCTTTCGTAGATCTGGTGGATCAAATCGATGTTGTCCGGGTTGGTGTCCTCGGTGGGGCGTTCCTTGGCCTCAAGCACGAGGTCCTCCGGCCACACGGCTCCCTGATTGATCCACAGCCGGAATTTCTCGATCGCCTCCTCGTCCAGCGGGCCGCCGGCGTTGCGCGGCGGCATCAACTCGTTGTCCCCGGCCTCGAGCGTGGTGAGGATGAACGACAGGCTGTCCTCGGCATCGAACGGGATGATGCTGGGGCCGTCGTAACCGGTGGTCAGTGCGGCCAGGCGGGTCGACAAGTCGACGTCGCCGTCCATTTTCTCGGCATTGTGGCAGGACACGCAATACATTTCCAGGATCGGCTGGATATCGCTCTCGAAGTGCATCCGCGGCTGGGTTTCCAGCACCACGTCCTCAGGCCACTCGGCGCCCTCGTTGATCCAGCGCTTGAGCAGGTCCTTCTGCTCCTGCGACAGCGCCCCCTCTTTGGGCGGCGGCATCATCAATTCGTCGTCTTCAGGCAGCGTGGTGGAGACGAACAGGCCCGACTCATCGGCGTCGCCCGGGGTCAGGGCCGGTCCCAGTTCGCCGTCCGGCGACTCCAGACAGGCCGCCAGGGTGTCGAGCCGGATCCGGCCCTTGGCATCGCTTTCCTGATGGCAGTTGACGCAGGCAGCCTCGAGGATCGGCTTGATGTGACGGGCAAACTCGATGTCCTCGACCACCGGCATCCGCGGCTCGTCATCGGCCCCGGCCGCCGTCGTCAGGGCCAGACCAAGAAACGTCAGACCGGCCACGACGGTGGCGCCGGAGCGGCAGGAAAATGGAGTGCGGAAAACGCAAGGGCTCATGGTAGAATGAAAGCCGATGAGCATACATCAGCCGGAGAATGGCCGCCAGTAAAAGTCGGTTCGATGAGTGAAATTTCGGGACCATACACAACCAATCGGCAATTCTGTTAAACAACCCTTGTCTGTTTGGGCCGTCCGACGACGCTGGTTGCACGGTTGGAACGTCGCCGCACCGGCCCTGGGAGCGGGACTCCTGTGGGCGGGCCAGCCCTGGCCGGCGCTGGGCCTGCTGGGGTCGGCCCACGCCGCCTGGCTGGCGGCCACGGTGTGGCCCAACGCCCGCTGGAGCGGACGAGTGCTGGGCCACCGCGGCGTCACCGCCGCGGCGTCGCCGGACCAACGCGCGGACCGCACGGCGCCGCCACCACGCCTGTGGCTGACCATCGATGACGGCCCCTGCCGCGCCGATCACCAGGCGTTGCTGAACCTGCTCGACCAGGCCGGGGTGCGGGTGTCGGCCTTTGTCATCGGCCACCGGGCGGCGGCGGACCCGGCCCTGGTCGACGAGTGGCATGCGGCCGGGCACCGACTGGAGAACCATACCTGGAGCCACCGATCCGCCAGCACCTGGTGTGCCGGACCGGGGCGCGCGAGGGATGAGATCGACCGCTGCCAGGATTGGCTGGCCGGACGCACCGGGCGGTCGCCGTGCTGGTTCCGGGCCCCGGCCGGATTGGCCAATCCGTGGCTGCATGCCGCCGCCGAGCGCCGCGGACTGGCGACGCTGGCCTGGACGGCGCGCGGCTTGGACGGTATCGCGGGAAGCGACCCCGCGCAGGTGGCGCGCAGAATCCGGCGTCGTTGGCGGCCTGGCGGCATCGTCTTGATTCACCAGGGCCTCCGCGGTGGTCGGCAGGGTTCGGCGGCGCCGGAAGTGCTGCGGCGGGTGCTGGAGACCGCGCGGGAGGACGGCTACGAGTGGATGACCCCGGACCAAGGCCTGCGGCTGCTCGGGCTGGGGGAGCCGGGGCCACCTCAATAAGGTGATCAGGCAATGATAGCATGGCCCCAATTTGAATCCGCCACAGGTTGACTGACATCGGCCAGGATTGACCTTCCTGATATAGGATGTAAAAATTACATCATGATTCGCACCCAGATCCAACTTCCGGATGATCTCTACCATCGTGCCAAAGCGTGTGCCGCGGAACGGGAGCTTTCGCTTGCCGAGATGACCCGGCGGGGACTGGAGCTGTTCCTGGCCCGTTACCCCGAACCCGGGACCTGCCGGACGGCATGGAAACCACCCGCGGTACGCAGCGGGGGGGGTCAAGGTGCCGCTCGAAAAACTCAAGGACCTTGCCATTCTGAATTCCGGCTAGAACGGGAGCGTTCGGCTTTTCTCAACTGCTACGAGAATGAGAAAGCACACTGCCAGCGCGGCATGGGGGACCATGGTTGTCAGGACCAACTC
>SKLO01000074.1 GCA_007123195.1 Verrucomicrobiales bacterium
CAGGGGTCGGGGGTCGGGGGTGGCGGTGATCAGGTTGAGGTAGGTTTGCTCCAGCTTTTCGATTTGGCGATCGCTGGCGAAGCCTTCTGCCACGGCCTGCCGCGCCCGGTGGCCCATGGCAGCGAGCGCGGCGGGGTTGGTCAGCAGTTCCAACATGGCGTCCGCCAGGGCCCCGGGGTCACGCTCCGCCACCAGACGACCATCGGCGCGATCAGTGACCGCTTCGGGGATGCCGCCGTGGCGGGTGGCGACGACCGGCAGTCCGGTGGCCATGGCTTCCAGCATGGCGTTGGGCACGCCCTCGCGGTTGCCGTCGGGCGGTGTTTCGCTGGGGTGCAGGAACAGGTGGCAGCGGTGCATCAGGTCACACAACGGCCCCTCGGCCAGGAATCCGTGGAACTCGATCGATCCCGCGGGCAGGCCGAGGTCGGCGGCTTGTTGTTGCAAGGTTTCCTGCAGGGGGCCGTCGCCCGCCAGATGGAGGCGGGCGTTGGGCAGCCGGCGGTGGATGGTGGCGAACGCTTCCAGAGTGGTGGCGAGGCCTTTTTTCGGCACCAGTCGGCAGGCCTGAAGCAGTTGCCAGGTGCCGTCTTCGGGGATGGGTCGGTCGATGGCGGGCCACTTGCCCAACGGGATGCCGGTCCGTTGCAGGGTGATCTTGTCAGGTGGACAACCCAGTTCGACGACGGCGTCGGCGAGGTCCCGGGAGCGGGTTTGGATCAGGTCGGTCGCCGCCAGCACCGCGCGCATGGTTTGGCGGGCGCCGGCCTGGTCCATGCCGACGAAGGCGTCGGCACCGTGGAACGACACCACCTTGGGCCGGGGGAACGCCTGCAGCAGCGGCAGCCAGTGCATGGCGATGTTGCCGAAGTAGATGTGCAGCACCCGGGTTTCGGCGCAGAACAGGTCCAGCAGCAGCCGCCGGACCTCGCCTGGATACGCCTGCCACGGTGCCTTGCGCAGGTGGCGGTAGTAGAACCTCCGGAACCAGCGACTGGCGGGCTTCGGCACCATGCGCACCTGCTTGTCGGGAAACGGGAAGCGGTCGGCGTGCTGTCGGCGCTGGGTGAAGACGACCGGCTTGACCCGCCGCAGCGAGCTGATCTGGCGGTAGATGTGCCGCATGTCCGGTTTCAGGAAATCGGAGCAGAAACATGCCACCACGGGCGGTTTCGCGGTTGGCTCAGGGTCGGACATGCGATAGAAGACGGATTACGGCGAGGTGGAGCGAAGCGGCTGGCGGTGGTGCCGCGGCCTTTGCGGGCCGGTCGCCGCGGCTCCCATCATCCCTGTGCCGGTGCCGTTCGCCAAGATGAAATTCTCTCAACAAGCGCGCGAGGTGATCCGGTGCGAGATCCGCGAACTCGAGGCTCTGGCCGACCGGGTTGGTGAGGATTTCGACCGCGCGCTGGAGCTGCTGCGTCAGGCGCTGGAACGGCGCAACAAGATCATTGTCTGCGGCGTCGGCAAGTCGGATCACATCGGTCAGAAGCTGGCCGCCACGCTCAACAGCACCGGCGCTCCGGCGGTGGTGTTGCATGCCCAGAACGCGCTGCATGGCGATCTCGGCATCGTCTCCAGCGGCGACGTCGCGCTGGTGCTCAGCTACAGCGGCGAGACCGGCGAGTTGATCACCCTGCTGCCCCACCTGCGGCGCTTTGCCGGCGGCATGATCGGCATTACCGGCCATCCGCAATCGGCCCTTGGCCGTGCCTGCGACGTGGTGCTCGACGCCCGGGTCGAGCGCGAGGCGTGCCCGCTGAACCTGGCGCCGACCTCCAGTTCGACCGCCATGCTGGTGATGGGCGATGCCCTGGCGATGGTGCTGCTGCGGGCGCGAGGGTTCCGCTCCGAAGATTTCGCGGCGCTGCATCCGGGCGGGTCGCTGGGCCAGCGGCTGCTCAAGGTGGCCGACGTGATGCGCACCGGCGACCGATTGCCGCTGGTCGCCGGGTCGGCCGGCGTGATGGAGGCGATCCGGGCGATGTCGCGCGCCCGTTCGGGCGCCGCGGTGGTGGTGGATGCCGACGGCCGGCTGGCGGGCGTGTTCACCCATGGCGACTTCGCCCGCAGCTGGCAGGCCGGGGGGCAGGCGCTGGCGGCGCGGCCCTTGAGCGAGCTGATGACACCGACGCCGATCACCATCGGCGCCGACCGGTTGGCGGTCGAGGCGCTGAAGATCTTCGAGCAGCACCGGATCGACGACCTGATCGTGGTCGACGGGGACGATCGACCGGTCGGGCTGATCGACACTCAGGATCTGAGCCGGCTGCGGTTGGTTTAGATAGGGTTCCTGGTTCTTTGTTCTTGGTTGCTGGTGCCTGACAGCCGATTCACCAGCAACGACGAACGACCACCCGGCGGTGGTTCAATGCAGGAAATGCCGGTGCTTGGTGAAGCACATCGCCAGGCCGCGCTCGTCGGCGGCGGCGATGACCTGATCGTCGCGCATCGAGCCGCCCGGCTGGATTGCCGCCGCGGCACCGGCGTCGGCGGCCGCCAACAGGCCGTCGGGGAACGGGAACATGGCGTCGCTGGCGACCACGCTGCCGGTGAGGTCAAGCCCGGCCTCCTTGGCCTTCCAGATCGCGATCCGGCAGGCATCGACCCGCGACATCTGGCCGGCACCGATGCCGAGGGTGCGGTCGGAGCTGGCGAACACGATGGCGTTGGACTTGACGTGCTTGACCACCCGCCAGGCGAACCGCATGGCGATCAACTCGTCGGCGGTCGGCGGTCGCTCGGTCACGACCCGTTCCTCCAGGTGGTCCAACCCAAGTGCGGCCGGATCGGGATCCATGGTCACCAGGCCACCGGGCACGGAATGCACCACCGGATCGTTGAGCGTGGGCTCGAACCCCGGCAGCATTCTGATCAGGCGCAGGTTTTTCTTTTTCTGGAACAAGGCTTTGGCCTCGGGCTCGAAATCCGGCGCGATGATGATGTCGGTGAAGATCTCCGAGATCACCCGTGCGAGGTTCAGTGGCAGCTTGCGGTTGACCACGATGACCCCGCCGAACGGTGCCTGACGGTCGGTCTCGAAGGCCTTGTCCCAGGCGTCGCGCAGGTCCTCGCCGGTGTTGGCCACACCCACGCCGCACGGGTTGGTGTGCTTGAGGATCGCCACCGTGGGTCGTTGGAACTCGTTCACCAGCGCCGCGGCGGCGGCGATGTCGAGGACGTTGGTGTAGGACAACTCCTTGCCGTGGAGCTGCTGGAACGAGTCGTAGAAGGAGCCGTAGAGCCAGGCCTGCTGGTGCGGGTTCTCGCCGTAGCGCAGGCACTCGACCAGCGGCAGGCTGACGGTGTAGGAGCTGTGGGTTTCCTGCGCCCGGTTGAGGTAGGCGGAAATGGCCCCGTCATATTCGGCGGTCTTGCGGAACACCGTGATCGCCAGCCGCTCGCGGGTCTTGAGTGAAGTTTTCGGCCGCGGCTCCCGGCTGCCGCTGGCCCGGGCCGATTCGAGCGAGTCCTCCAGTTCGCTTAGGACCGCGTCGTAGTCTGCCGGGTCGCTGACCACGGTCACCGCCTGATAGTTCTTGGCGGCGGCACGCAGCATCGACGGGCCGCCGACATCGATCTGCTCGATCGCCTCGGCGAGGGTCACGTCCTCGCGCTCGATGGTCTGCTGGAAAGGATACAGGTTGACCACCACCATGTCGATGGGCGGCACGTCGTGCTCGCTGGCCTCGCGCTCGTCATCGTCGTGGCCCCGGCGCTGGAGCAGGCCGCCGTGTACCCGCGGGTGCAGGGTTTTGACCCGGCCCTCGAACAGTTCCGGGAACCCGGTGTAGTCCGAGATGTCGGTGACCTCGATGCCGGCCTCGCGCAGGTGGGCGGCGGTGCCGCCGGTCGAGAGGATATCGAATCCAAGTTCAGCCAGTCGACGGACAAAGGGAGCGAGCCCCGTCTTGTCCGACACCGACACCAGAGCTTTGAGCTTGTCCATGGTGGATGGCTTCCGGGTTTCCGTGACGGAAGAGGAATGCCCCAAGCCGTTACCGGACCGCTGTCGGGGGTTCAAGGCCTTTTTCTGATCGCCGTCGTCGGTGGTCCTGCCTGGGTCGCGGGCAGGCAGGTGGTGCGGGGTGAACTTTTCTCCATCAGGTCCGGCTTTCCATTTGACACCCTTGGGTCGGCGTGAATAGTGCGGGCTCCGGTGATTCCGCGACCCGCGGTGATGGCCTCCTGCGGAGGCCGGAACGCCGCCCGCGGGCCGGCTGTCGGCGGTCCGTGGCCGGGCCGAGCAAAGCCTGCCGGAACACAATTTGCCGTCAATTTCACGTCATGAAGACCTTTTCTGCCAAAGCTGAATCCGTCGACCGCCAATGGTGGGTGATCGACGCCAAGGACAAGGTGCTCGGTCAGGTGGCCGTCGAGGCCGCCTGCCTGTTGCGCGGCAAGAACAAGCCCACCTACACTCCGCACATCGACAACGGCGACTTCGTGGTCGTGATCAATGCCGGCGACGTGGTCCTGAGCGGCAAGAAGGAAACCCAGAAGGTGATGACCAGCTTCAGCGGATACGTCGGCGGTCACAAGGCCGAGAACCCGGCCCGCCTGCGCCAGCGCCGGCCGATCGCCCTGGTGGAGCGCGCGATTCGCGGCATGATCCCGCACAACCGTCTCGGCCGCCAGATTTACCGCAAGCTCAAGGTCTACGCCGGCCCCGAGCATCCGCACGAAGCCCAGCAGCCCAAGCCGTTCGCCGTCGCCTGACACGTTTTCGCTTGCATCCGGCCCTGATTTGATCTGTTCTGACAAGACCGACCTGATTTTATGAGTCAATCTCCTATCGCCGCCGCCACCGGCCGCCGCAAGACCGCCGTCGCCCGCGTTGAACTTCGCGAAGGCAGCGGTGACATTACCGTCAACGGCCGTTCCATGGAGGATTACTTCCCCACCGTGGCCCTGCAGAACAACGTCACCCTGCCGCTGCAGGTGGCCAACTGCCGCCAGCAGTATGACATCCGCGTCCGCACCCGCGGCGGCGGCATCAACGGCCAGGTTGGCGCCATTCGTCACGGCCTCAGCCGCGCCCTTATTCTGGCCGAGTCCGAGCGCCGCCCCGACCTCAAGGCGCGTGGTCTGCTCACCCGCGATCCCCGCATGAAGGAGCGCAAGAAGCCCGGCCAGCCCGGCGCCCGCAAGCGCTTCCAGTTCTCCAAGCGCTGATCTCGGTTTGCGGCCGGCGTCGCCCCCATGCTCGACGACCTTCGCCAAGCGGTTTGCGACGCCAACCGCCGCCTGCCCGGCAGTGGACTGGTGACGCTCACCTGGGGCAATGTCTCGGCGATCGATCGCGGCCAGGGCCTGTTCGCGATCAAGCCGAGTGGTGTGGACTACCACCGCCTGACGCCGGACGACATCCCGTTGATCGACCTCGACGGCAAGCAGGTGGCGGGTGCCCTGCGACCTTCATCCGACACGCCGACCCATCTGGTGCTCTACAAGGAGTTTCCAGGCATCGGGGCCATCTGTCACACCCACAGCCCGGCGGCCACCGCGCTGGCCCAGGCCGGGCGCGAGTTGCCCTGCCTCGGCACCACCCACGCCGACCATTTCTGCGGTCCTGTGCCGGTCGTTCGCGGCCTCACCCAGGCAGAAGTCGACGAGGATTACGAGCGCTGGACCGGCCTCGTCATCGCCCGCCATTTTCATCAGCAGCGGATTGATCCCCTGACCATGCCGGCCGCGCTGCAGCGCCATCACGCCCCGTTCACCTGGGGCGTCAATGCCGATCAGGCGGTCGAAAACAGCATCGCGTTGGAGATGTGCGCCCGCATGGCGATCGACACCTGGGCGCTCGAACCGGGCACCGCGGAGATTCCGCGCCACATCCTGGCCAAGCACCACCGTCGAAAGCACGGCCCGGACGCCTATTACGGGCAAAAAAATCGTGCTTGACCCTTGGGGGCACTGACGGCACTTTACCGACCCGCATGCCCGGGCGCCCCGGGTCCTGCCAACCATGCCGCAGGGGCGTTGTCACATTCCAACCAAGTTATGCCGCAAGTCCAAGTCAAAAAGGGAGAACCCATCGAACGCGCCCTCAAGCGCCTGAAGTCCAAGCTTGAAGCCGAGGGCATCATCGATGAAATGCGGCGCCTGCGTGCGTTTGAGACCCCGACCGAGAAGAACCGGCGCAAGGCCAAGCTGTCATTCAAGCGCGGACGTTACAAATTCCGTTTCGTGCCTGATCGTCCGGCCGAAGAAGGTGCCGAAGCTGCCGCCGCGCCGTCCGCCGAGACAGCCGGCGAGTGAGTTGACGGAAAGCAGACGCAGCATCATGGGCGGAACGTCTGCTTCTGTCCGTAGCGCGGGTCTCCGCGCCCGCGATCACAGGTGGTGCGCGTCTGATGCGTTGAGGCATTCAGCGGCGATCCATCCGCTGGGTGTCTACGGAACCGTGAACGAAGCGGGCGGAGGGAACGAACGTCCCGCACCCCGGTCGAATTGAAGGCAATTCAACCTACGGTCGCTGCGTCCGCGCGGCCAAGTTGAGGTGATGCGTCGAAGGGACGGCGTCGGTCGCGGTTCGCTGCCGTCTTCCACCACCGACGGCGCCGCATCAAGCCTCGGGCCCGGCTTGCACCGGTCCTGCAAGGTCGGGCCGCGTCAACTCCACCGTGGCGATCACGCCGCCGCTCAGGTCCCAGCCGTGGGGTTGGTTGCGCGCCCGCAGCACCTTCATTTCCCGCCCCTGGATGTCCGCGACCCACGGGCGCGAAAGGGTGTGGAACGAACCGGTGTTGACCACCGTGACGCCGTTGCAGCGGCGCACACTCGGGAAGTGGGTGTGGCCGTGAATCACCACCCGCGCATCCGGCCGGAACCGCTGCCGCACCGCGTCCGCGTGCAGGTGCGAGCGCGTCCAGACGC
>SKLO01000247.1 GCA_007123195.1 Verrucomicrobiales bacterium
CGATGATCTCCTCCGAGCGACCGGCACCGTAGACGTCGGCGGTGTCAATGAAGTTCACGCCCGCGTCAATCGCCGCGTGCAGTGCCTCCTTGGCCTGGGCTTTCGGCACCCGCTCGCCCCAGGCGTCGCCGATGGCCCAGGCACCGAAGCCGATTTCACTGACGAGGAAGCCGGAACGGCCAAGGGGTCTGCGGGGGATCATGGTGGCCATTATATCAGGCATGACCAACAGGCCAAGCCCGGCGTGCGGGGCTTGGCCGACGGACCTGAACGCGACGCCTCCGCCATCGCGGGTCGGAGCCCCGCGCTACGGGACAGAGGCTCCGCCTGCCCCAAGGGGGGGGCAGCGCCGCCGACTGATCGCGGAAGGGACAGAAACGGAGGATGCACGACGCTAAAACTTCGTCCCTTGAAACGGACCCGCGATGCAACCGGCGACGCTGTGGGGGGCGCTGCCGCCCATTGACAACACAGCCTCCACCCATATATAAGAAAAAATGGTCATGGGCGTTACAACCCACCCAAAAAAAACTTCGATGGCAGGGCCATGCACCCGCTGGCCTCCGGGCCGCCCTGCGGTTGCCTCCGGCCCGCAACGCCTTAATTTGCCAACCGGTCCCGCTTGTGCTCAACCCCGAAACCATGACCACGGTCGAATCACCAACCGCAAGCGGCGCCCTGCCGCTGACGAGCTGGACCATTGTGCACAAGATCGGCATCGACACCGCCGGCGGACGCCGCGCCCTCGGGCGGCTTTACAGTGACTATCGCCAGCCGATGTGCACGTTCCTGCGCACCAGCGGATTCAGCCCCGAGGATGCGGAGGACCTGGTGCAGGGTTTTTTCGAGCGCTCGATGACCAACGGTTTCTTCCGCCGGGCCCGCCCGGAGCGGGGTCGCTTCCGCACCTTCCTGCTCACTTCCCTGCGCAATTTCGCGAACGATGAAACCAACCGCAGGCATTCGCTCAAGCGCGGCGGGCGCCACGGTGTGGTTCCAAGTTCGCGCATCGACGACCTCGCCGAGCGCCCCATGGAAGGTCGCAGCGCAACGCCCGACCCGGAGGTGGAGTTTGACCGCCAGTGGACCCTCACCCTGTTGCATCGCAGCCTCAATCGATTGCAGGCATCCTTTCTCAGCGAGACCGGCAGCCATCGCTTCACCCACCTGCGGGCCCATCTTGAATGCGTGGGCGAATCCCCCTCCTATGCGGAGACCGCCGAGCGTCTTGGCGTCAACGAGAGCCACGCACGGGTCATGGTCCACCGGCTGCGACAGCGGTTTCGCATGGTCCTTCAGGAGGAAGTGGCGCAGACGCTGCTCGATCCCACCCCTGAAACGATACGCGAGGAACTCGAATCGCTGCTGTCGGCGTTCCAGCGCGGAACCTGAGGGATTTCGCGATCACCACACTACCGGTCGCGCGGCAGCGGCGGAGTGAATTCGCGGTAGTCGTCGCGCCTCTGGTTGGCAAGCTCGGATCGCCGTGCCGTGCGGTCCCTCAGTTCGGCGAGGATCCCGGCATGATCCGGATCGCCGGCCAGGTCGTGCCGCTCCTGAGAGTCGTTCGCCAGGTCGAAAAGCAGTTCGTGGTCGGGCTCCCGCCCGCGGAAGTCGACGTCCTGCTCGACAAAATTCAACACGCCCCGGTAGAACCGGATGTATTTCCATCGCTCCGTGCGCAGCCCTTCCTGAAACGGATTGTCCCGGAGGGTGAACAAGCTCTCAAGGAACAATTCATCGCGCCAGTCGGTCGCGGCACCCTCGCCTTCGATCAGGGGGCGCAGGCTTTGGCCCTCGGCAAACTCGGGCGTCCTGACCCCGGCGTAGTCAAGGATGGTGGCGGTGAAATCCAGGCTGCTGACCAGCTGGTCGAGCTGCCGTCCGCGCATGGCCGGCGGCAGCCGGGGGTCGTGCACGATGGCAGGGATTTTCATCGCCAGGTCGAGCAACAGCTCTTTGCCTCCCATTCCGTATTCACCCATGATCAGGCCGTGGTCGCTGGTGAAGATGACGATGGTGTTGTCGGCCAGCCCGAGCCGGTCGAGCTGATCAAGAAAGCCGCCGATGACGTGGTCGAGGCCGGTGATGGTCTGGTAGTAACGGATGTGATGCTCGCGACAGCTGTCGCGGTCGTAACTGTATTGGTAGGTGGTGTTGCGCCCCTTGTCCTGATCCATGACCGATCTGGGGATCAGGCGGTGGGGATCGGTGCCGGTGTCAGCCGGAATCGGGATGTCGATGTCGCGGTAGAGAGTGTCGTAGAACGGCAGGCCGCGCAGGGCGGGGTTGGTGTTGGCCGGCCGGCTCATGGCGCGCGAACCCGGGTGGCCGGGATCCATGGAGGTGGTCTGGGAGCCATGGGGCACGTTGAAGCTGACCGACAGGCAGAACGGCTGGTCAGCGGGCAATTGCTCCAGAAACCCGGCCATCGCCTCGCCCATGATGAAGCTGATCACGTTCTGCTCCGCATCATGGTAAGGCCTGGTGGATGGGGTGTCATGATCCTTGGGCAGGAACCGGGTCCAACCGTCGTGACCCCACCAGTAGTCGAACTTGTCCGCCGCCCGGCCGCGGAACTCGTAATATTCGACACCGAACTTGCCGATGAACCCGGTGTGGTAACCGGCCTCGCGCAGCAGCGCCGGATAGCTGCGCGACCACTGGTCGCGCGTCAGGTCGTAGGACGAGCTGAAGCCGACGCCGTGGACCCGCTCCGGCAGGCCGGTGAAGAACGAGACGCGGCTGGGAGCGCACACCGGGGTGGCGATGTAGGCGTTGCGAAACCTGACCGACTCGGCCATGAGAGCGTCCAGGTGCGGCGTTTGCACGAACGGATGTCCCATGGCGCCGAGGCTGTTGTCACGCTGGTCATCGGTGACGAGGAACACGATGTTGGGCCTTGGCCCGGCTTCGGCACCCGCGGAGTCCAGGGCGGGCAGCGCAACGGCGCCGGGACTGACGGCGGCGATGGCGAACACCACCAAGCGCAGCGAGCGGCGCCCAAGGAAACGACGGAAAAAATTTGGCATGCGCACAGGCTGGGGGAATGGCGAGTCCCGCACCTGAACGGAACGTCGGCGCGCGACCGGGGAAAATTGGAGGCGAGGGCGGGAATCGAACCCGCGAATGGAGCTTTTGCAGAGCTCTGCCTTACCACTTGGCTACCTCGCCGATGCCGCGCCGGTGTCACCGCCAGCAAGGACGGCTTTCGGCTTGGAAATCCAACATACCGGTCGCCCGACGGCTGTCAACCTGATGATTGGCAAGGCTGGCGTTGGCGGAACGCGGGCCGGGCGCGGGCGCAGATGGTCAGGCGTCGGCGGCCGGGGCGGAGGACGTCACCGTTCTCTCCCAGCCGAGGTTCTGGGCGCGCTGGCGCAGCAGGTGATCGACCAGCACCAGGTGGACCATGGCCTCGACGATCGGCACGGCGCGCGGCAGCACGCAGGGATCGTGCCGGCCGCGACCGGTCAATTCGGTGTCCTGGCCTGTTCGATCCACCGTCTCCTGCGCGCTCATGATGGTCGCGGTGGGCTTGAAGGCGACGCGAAACACGATGTCCTCGCCGTTGCTGATACCACCCTGGATGCCGCCCGAGCGGTTGCTGCGGGTGCGCACCCGGCCGTCCTCCATGTAGAACGCGTCGTTGTGCTCGCGCCCGGTGAGCAAGGTGCCGGCGAAGCCCGAACCGATCTCGAAGCCCTTGGTCGCCGGCAGGCTCATCATCGCCTTGGCCAGATCGGCCTCCAGTTTGTCGAACACCGGCTCGCCCAAACCGGGCGGCACCCCGCGCACGACGCACTCAACCACCCCGCCGAGCGAGTCACCTTCGGAGCGCGCGCGTTCGATCAACCGGATCATCGGTTCCGCCGCCCCGGCGTCGCAGGCGCGGACGATGTTGCCTTCGACCGATTCCGCATTGAGTTCGTCGAGGTTGGCGGCGGTCTCCTGATCGTGCACCCGCCGCACATAAGCGATGGCCTGATAACCGGCAGCGGCGCCAGCGAGGATCTTGCGGGCGATGGCACCGGCGGCGACCCGGCCGATGGTCTCGCGGGCGGAGGCGCGACCGCCGCCCTGCCAGGCGCGGATGCCGTATTTTGCCTCGTAGGTGTAGTCGGCATGAGAGGGCCGGAACTTGTCCCTCATCTCGTCGTAGGCCGACGGTCTGGCGTCGGCGTTGCGCACCAGCATGGCGATCGGAGTGCCCAAGGTAAGCCCCTCGAACACGCCGGACAGGATCTCCACCTGGTCGGCCTCCTTGCGCGGAGTGACAATGCGCGACTGCCCCGGGCGGCGGCGGTCCAACTCGGCCTGAACGTCCTCCACCTCAAGCGGCAGCTGCGCCGGGCAACCGTCCACCACCACACCGATGCCGCCACCGTGGGACTCGCCCCAGGTGGAAATTTGAAACAAGCGACCTGTCGAGCTGCCCATGATGATCTGAAACGCTCCGGGGCTGTCGTTTGCCGCCGGAACCGCGTTCATCTTGCACGGCCGTCCCCGCCAGCGCAAGGGGCGACCGGCTCAAGTTCCACCAGCAGCAGGGCGCGCCGGCCCTTCTCCTGCACCCGCAGCAACGGCTCACCTCTGACCTCCCGATCGCGCGGAATGGCGCGGTCGAACTTGTGCTCCGCCACCAGCAGCAGGCGCGTCTCCGGCGGAACATCCGAGCGGCGGGTCACATAAACAATGGGGTTGCGCAGGTAGAAGAACAGCGGCTGAAAGCCGGCGTCCAGCGCGACCAGGGGTTCCCCCGGAGGCAGGAACGGCTGCAACTCCCGCACCACCGGTCGAACATCGTCGTGGGGGGCCAACCGCGGCATGACGCCCCCGGCATACACCGCCATCACGCCGACAGTGAGGGCCATGACCGCAAGCGTCAGCGGCAACGGCGTCGCCATTCGCGCGCGCAGGCGCCAGATGCCGGTCGCTGTTGCCAATGCCACAACGGCAGCGAGAAATGCGCCCAGAGACCAGTGACCGGCCCAGGGGCAGGCCAGCGCGGCAGCGGCGAGGATCGCCGCCAACGGCAGCAGCACCGCACGCCAGGCCCGCGGCAGCCAGGCGGGCCAGGCCTCGGGTGACCGGGCAAGGGCCATGGCCAACAGCAGCGCCGGGATCACCAGCATCGGCATGACAAAACGCGACGACGATCCCGGTGGCAGCAGGATGAGGAAAAACGACGCCACCATGCCCCAGCGCAGACCGTGGAACAGCGCGCGCTCGCGCCCCGACATCGCCTCGGCCACCCCGCGCCGCCACAACAGCGGCAGCAGCAGGGCCCACGGCAGGAAATTGATGATCGCCCGGGGGAACTGGCGCAGGTAGTGGACCACATCAAAGCCGCCGGTGGCGCCGGACTCCTCGCGGGCGCCGATCCGTTCGGTGAACTGCTGGAGCCAGACCGCGCCGGTGTCTTCCCCGGCGGTGGCCCGCAGGTTCGGCAGCGCCCACAGCGCAAACACGCCAAGCATCAACAGGAACGCCAGCAGATGGGGCAGGCTGACCAGGGTCCGCATCGGTCCCGGCGACAACCCCTGGCGGCGGCCGTAAAACAACGTTGGCAGCACCGCCGCGTAGAAGAACAACAGCATCACCGGCCCCTTGGCCAGCATGCCAAGTCCGAGAAACAGGCCGGCCGGCAGCCACGTGACCCAGCGCGAGGCGCCGCGCACCCAGGCGGTGACCCACCAGACAATGGCCAGCCCGGTGCTGACCATGTAGACCGCCTCGATCTCGGCCAGCCTGCCCTTCTCGATCATGCTGATGTTGCCCAAGGTGAACACCGCGGCCAGCAGCGCGCCAGTGGCCCCCAGCCAACGGGCCGTCAGGCCGACCACAGCCAGTCCGAGGGCCAGGGTGACCAACGCCGACGGCAGCCGCGCGGTCCACTCATTGATCACGCCGGTGACTGTGAATGAGACAGCCGCCATCCAGTTGATCAACGGCGGCTTGCGCTGATACACCTGACCCCCGACCATCGGCACGATCCAGTCGCCGGTTTCCACCATGGTCACCGCAGGCAGCAGCCGCCTCCCCTCCTCGCCCTGGATTTCGATGGTACCGAGACCGGGCAGGTAGACCAGCGCCCAGAACAGGGTAACCAGCAGCAGGGCGTCGACAGGACGAAGACGGCTCTCGGTGGTGGTCGCGCTGGATTGCATGAACGCACACCATGCGCCGAAACCCGGCGGATGGCGAAGGAGAAATGGCATCCCGCCGCGGCCGGCGATCGTTGGCGGCAATGAAAAAAGCCGCGGGCGTGGAGTTTGCACCGGGCCGATCATGGCTAAGGTGGTCGGCTTGAACACAACCCACGACGGCAGGCCAGGCACGAGCATCCCGGAGAATGACGAACCCTCGCCTCCAGTTCCAACCGGAACGAGTGACCGGCGGCGGCGGGTCCCGTGGGCCATCTGGGTGTTGCTCGGACTGTGGCTGGCGATCGACGGCTGGATCCTGCTGAATGCCGAGCCGCCTTGGGTGACCGCGGTGGAACTGGCGCAAAACGAAGCCGACGACGTGCGCCCGCACTGGACCACTCAGGCGGCCCCGGGCATCTGGTGGGCCGCGGCCATCACGGCGGCGCTAGCCCTGGGCCTGGCGGCCACCGCCCGCTGGTGGGCGTGCTCGGCGACAAGCCCCGCGGCCTCGGCCCCGACCGGCCGCGTCACCGTGCATCAGCCTCTCGGCAGCGCCAGCGCCCGGCAGATGCGCTGGTTCTGGATCGGCTTGATGGCAATGGTGATCCTCGCCGGCGTGGTCCGGCTTCCCTTGGCCTCCGGCAGCCTGTGGTGGGACGAACTGTGGGCGGTCAAGCAGGCCAGCCACGGGCAGTGGCGCGAGGACCGAAGCAATCCAGGCGAGCTGC
>SKLO01000651.1 GCA_007123195.1 Verrucomicrobiales bacterium
CTCAGGCCACCGCCGCGGTGTCGGCAATTTCAAACACCTCGCGCGCGTCGCTGACCACGCCGGTCACCGCCGCCGCGGCCACCATCACCGGGCTCATCAGGATCGTGCGCCCGGTCGGCGACCCCTGGCGTCCCTTGAAATTGCGGTTCGACGAACTGGCGCACAGTTGGTCTCCGATCAGCTTGTCCGGGTTCATCGCCAGACACATGGAGCAACCAGCGCCGCGCCACTCGAAACCGGCGTCGCGGAACACCTGCGCCAGCCCCTCGCGTTCGGCCATCTGGGCCACGATCTGCGAGCCCGGCACGGCGATCGCCTTGACTCCGGACGCCACCTTGCGGCCACGCAGATACTTGGCGACCTCGCGGAAGTCGGACATCCGGCCGTTGGTGCAGGAGCCGACAAACGCCACATCGATCGGCGTGCCCATGATCGGGTTGCCAGGATCCAGCTTCATGTAGGCCAGCGCCTCGCGGATCGAGGCCCGCTGGGCCTCGGACTCGGCGTCGGCCGGGTCCGGGATGGTCTCGTCGATGAAGATGCCGTGGTCGGGTGAGATGCCCCAGGTGACCGACGGCGCGATCTCCTCGGCGCGGAAATTCACCACGTCGTCGTAGTCGCAGCCGGGATCGGAAGCCAGCGAGCGCCAGTGCGCCACCGCCTCGTCCCAGGCCTCGCCTGACGGCACGTAGGGCCGCCCCTTGAGGTAGTCGAAGGTCTTGCCGTCAGGGTTGACGTAGCCGCAGCGCGCGCCGCCCTCGATCGACATGTTGCACACTGTCATGCGTTCCTCGAGCGAGAACCGGTCGAACAATTCGCCGCCATACTCGTAGGCGTAGCCGATGCCGCCCTTGGCGCCAAGGTGCTTGATGATGTGCAGGATCACGTCCTTGGCATACACCCCCGGCCGCAGCTCGCCGTCGACGTTGATGCGCCGCACCTTGAGCGGGCTCATCGAAAGGGTCTGGGTGGCCAGCACATCGCGCACCTGGGTGGTGCCGATGCCGAACGCAATGGCGCCAAACGCGCCGTGGGTGGCGGTGTGCGAATCGCCGCAGGCAATGGTCGAACCGGGCTGGGTGATCCCCTGCTCGGGTCCAACCACGTGCACGATGCCCTGACGGCCGGAGCGCAGGTCAAAATAGGTGACCCCGAACTCCTCGGCGTTGCGCCGCAACTCCTTGATCATGGCGTCCGCCAACGGGTCGGCGAACGGCTCCTCGCGCTGGTCGGTCGGCACGATGTGGTCCACCGTGGCGAAGGTGCGGTGCGGGTAGCGGACCGGCAAACCGAGGTCGCGCAGCATGCCGAACGCCTGCGGGCTGGTCACCTCGTGAATGAGGTGGGTGTCAATCAACAGCTGGGTCTGTCCGTTGGCCAACCGGGCCACGGTGTGAGCTTCCCATACCTTCTGAAACAAACTGCGTCCCATATCTTTTCCTCCTCCGGCACCAACGCCGGAGCGGCACCGTAGCACAGGCCGGAGCGGTGAGCCACCGGCAAAGCGGATCCCCCGGCGCCAACGCCCGTCCGCCCACTCCTCAACCGGGGGCCAACATCCGGCATTTCACTCCAGGGGAAGGCCTGCGCCGACCTCTGGAACCCGGGCACCGGCGCCCGCACTCATGCGGTCACCGCTTCTTCAGTCTCGGCGTCAACCCCCTCGCCCAGGTCGTCCTCGTCCTCCTCGTCGTCGCCATCGCCCTTCTTGCCATTGCCCTTGAGCGGACGCGGACCGGGATCCTCCTTCTTCGCCAACGCACGCCGCAGCTTCTTCAACGCAATGTTCTGCAGCTGCCGGATCCGCTCGCGGGTGACCCCGAACTCCTGCCCAACCTCCTCCAGGGTCTTGGGCTTCTGCCCCATCAGGCCGAATCGGGCGTCGATGATCTTGCGCTCGCGGCTGTCCAGCACCTCCAGCAGGCCGTCCAACTGGCCGTGCATGTTCTTGTGGCTCAACAACTCGAACGGCGTCGATGCATTCTCGTCGCCAACGATCTCGCCGAACTCGGTGCTGTCGTCGTCGCTGATCGGCGCGTCCAACGAGGCCGGACGCAGGCTGGCCGCCTTGAGCTGGCTGAGCTTGGCACGGTCGATGCCGATCTCCTCCGACAACTCGTCGTCGGTCGGTTCCCGCCCCAGCTCCTCGCTCATGGTCATCGCCACCCGGCGCATCTTGCTGATCTTGTCGACCATGTGCACCGGCAACCGGATGGTCTTGGACTGGTTGGCCAGCGCCCGCTTGATCGACTGCTTGATCCACCAGGCCGCGTAGGTGCTGAGCTTGCCCCCCTTGTTGGGGTCAAAGCGCTCCACCGCCTTCATCAGGCCGATGTTGCCCTCCGAGATCAGGTCGAGCAACGGCAGGCCGTAATTCGCGTAGTCCTGGGCAATCTTCACCACCAGACGCAGGTTGGCGCTGATCATGTGCTGCCGCGCCGCCTCGTCCCCGTTCTTGATCCGGTCCGCCAGCTCGACCTCCTGATCAGGGGTCAGAAGATCGGTCTTGCCGATCTCACGCAGGTAAATCTTGATGCCGCCGTCGAGTTCCAAATTCGCCATTACTTGGGTTGGGAGTGAAAATAATTCAGAGTGGTCGGTCCAGGCACCACGGCCTGCCGGGGGCGGAAGTCCGCCAAATCAAAAGCGGCCCCGCCGGATTCGAACCGGCCGCCTCATGCCAAAGGAGCCAATCCGACCGCTTTCCGGCCGCCAATCGCGCTCCTTTGCCACTCCACCGCCGGACCAACAATCCGAACAAGACCCTTACACCAGAGCTACAACGCTTCGTCAACGGTTTTCTTGTCGAACATGGCTCGATTTCGGCATTTTTTCTTCCGCAGCTCGATTCATGCCAACCCATCGATACCTGGCCGCAAGCGTTTCACTTGCTCCCGACCCCCGGCTTTGCCATGCTCGGGGATGTTCTCCCGTACACATTCGGCCACCCTGGTGGGGGTGGATGCCATCGAGGTCGAAATCGAGGTCAGCAGCGCCAGCAGCGGCGAGCCCAAATACCAGATCGTCGGCCTGCCGGACACCGCGGTGCGGGAGTCGCGCGACCGCGTCGTCACCGCCATTTTCAACTCCGGGTTTCGTGCCCCCGACACCTACACCACCATCAATCTCGCCCCAGCCGACCTGCGCAAGGAGGGCCCCGGGTTCGACCTGCCCATCGCGCTGGCCATGATCGCGGTGGTCGAGCGCCTCCCGGTCAGCGAACTGGAACAGACCTGCATCATCGGTGAACTGGCTCTCAACGGCCAACTGCGCCCGGTCCGCGGCATCCTGGCGGTGGCCCTCGAGGCCCGCCGCCGCGGCCGCCGCCGCATGATCGTGCCGGAATCGGTCGCCGCCCAGGCCAGCGTGGTCGACGGCATCGAGGTGTTCGCCGCCGCCAACCTGCGCGAGGCCTACGACATCCTCACCGGCCAGTCGCTGCGCACCGCAGAACCCTGCCGCGCCACCGAATGGTTCGCCCGACTCGGCGATTACGACATCGATTTCGCCGACGTCCGCGGTCAGGACTCGGTCAAACGCGCCCTCGAGGTGGCCGTCGCCGGCGGCCACAACGTGCTCATGATCGGCCCGCCCGGCACCGGCAAGTCGATGCTGGCCAAGCGCCTGCCCACCCTGATGCCGCCGATGTCCGAGCAGGAGGGCATTGAAACCTCGAAGATCCACAGCGCCGCCGGCCTGCTGCACGGCCGCGATTGCCTGCTCGCCACCCGGCCATTCCGCGCGCCCCACCACAGCATCTCCGACGCCGGCCTGCTCGGCGGCGGCACCAACCCCGGCCCCGGCGAGGTCAGCCTGTCCCACCACGGCGTGCTGTTCCTCGACGAACTGCCCGAATTCCGCCGCTCCACCCTCGAAGTCATGCGCCAACCGCTCGAGGACGGCCACGTCACCATCTCCCGCGCCGCCGGCACCGTCACCTTCCCCTGCCGGTTCATGCTGGTGGCCGCCATGAACCCCTGCCCCTGCGGCTATTTCGGCGATCCCCGCCGTGAATGCCGCTGCACCCGCCGCCAGGTGGAGCAATACCGGCAACGCATCTCCGGGCCGCTGCTCGACCGCATCGACCTCCACGTCGAGGTGCCCTTGATCGACTACCGCACCCTGTCCTCGGCCCGCGCCGGGGAAAGCTCGACCACCATCCGCGAACGCGTGCTCACCGCCCGCGCCCGCCAGACCGCACGCCTCGGCCAGGACAACGGCGCCATCACCAACGCCACCATGAACTCCCGCCAGCTGCGCAAGCACGTGGCACTGGATTTCGAGGGCGAGGCCTACCTCGAACACGCCATGCAGGAAATGAACTTCTCCGCGCGCGCCCACGACCGCATCCTCAAGGTGGCCCGCACCCTGGCCGACCTCGATGACAGCGACCAGGTGCTCGGCCACCACGTGCTCGAAGCGGTGCAGTATCGATCGCTCGATCGCAACCTCTGGGGCTGACCCGGCATGTTCACGGCCCTCGTTATCGGCCTGGCCGCCACCGCCTTGATCGGCCGGCTGTCAATCCGGCCTCATTCACCTACATCGCCCTGCCATTCCGCCAACAGATCGACGAAACGCTGGCGGTTGAAGTTCTCGGGCATGTCGTAGTCCTGATTGGCCTCGAGCTGCTCCATGGTGGGGGCGGGCGTTTCGATGCCGGCCTCCGGCACCTCGGCGCCAGCGGTCCAGACGATGGCGTTGAGCGCGATCTTCAGCTGTCCGGGATGACCCCAGTTCCAGTGCCAATGGCCACCGGTGAAACCGAAGCCGCGACCGCCGTTGGGACGTTCCGCGGCCCACGCGGTGTGCTGAACCTCCTTGCGCTCAAGCACCGCCTCGCGCACGTGCGGATTGTTGCTGTGCGCCCCGTCGTCACGCGTCAGCGAGCCCTCGGGCGGCAGTGCCGAAATGATCGGCGCCACGCCTTCCAGTGCCTCGCGGAAGCGCATGTGGTAATACCATTCGTCATCGATCTCGTATGGCTCCACACCGCGCGTGATCGGGTGATCGGCGTTCAACTGCATGTCGCGCAACACCCAGTGCGGATTGACCGACCAATGGGTCTCGAAGTAACCGCCCATCCACTCCAGCATGCGCTCGCCACCCCGGTCGGCGGGAATCTCCACCGCGTAATGCAGGCACACCAGGCCGACACCACGGTCCATCACCTCGGCGAACGAATCAAGATGCGGGATCACGGGATGGCCGCCGCCGCCGTTGGCGTAAATGACCACCGTGTCGGCGTTGTCAAACGCAGTCGGATCAGACGGCCAACCACCGCTGTAAAGGGTGGCGACGATGTTGTCGGTGTGCTCATGCAGCAGGTCCTTGAACAACTTCAAACCGGCATGGTGTTCATGCGCACCGTAACCATGACTGGCGGTGCCGGCCACCATCACCACCTTCCTGGCGCTGTCGGCCAGCGGCAGCCGCTTGAGTTCGATGTCCTTGAACTCCAACCGCATCGGCGGGCCGGTGTGGAGCTGGAACGCCAGCACACCGCTGCGGGCCGCTTCCGGGCCGTCATCGACCAGTTCGCTCATGGTCTCGCCATTGATCTTCACCACCAGATGATTGCCGCGGGCGATGACATGGTAATCGTTCCACTCGCCCTGCTTGATGTGCTCGCCCAAGGCCGCTTCCTCGGCGAACCGGCTGGTCTCCCGGTTGCCCTCCGAGTCGATCACGGTCTTCTCCCCGCGCCGGGCCATGATCCCGCGGCCTCGCTCCTCATAGATGATGCCGGTGATCCAGTCGACATCGGCAATGTCCGGCTGGTAACCGCTGACCACGAAGTTGTCGTGCCGCTTGGACCGGACCTGGATCCCGGAGTTGGCCTTCTCGCTGGCAATCCGGTAGCGGAACGTCAGCTCGAAGTCGTCCACCTCGCCCTCGTCCCAGATCAGGAAGGTGTTGTGCGGCACCGGATTGTCGGCGGTGCTCTCGCCGACGATCACCCCGTCCTCGACCGACCAGAAACGCTCGTCGCCATCCCAGCCATCGAGGTTCTCGCCGTTGAAAATCGCCCGGAACTCTCCCGCCGATTTGTCTTCAGCCGCGGTGGCGGCAGCGTCTGCCTCCGCCCGCGCGTCCGGCCCGGACTTCAGCGCCACTGCCAGAACTCCCGCCAGCACAAGTGCCACGGCGACCAAGGGGACAAGGGTGGAAATCGAGGTGGAACCGCCCGCAAACCGGCGCCGGGTACGATGAACTGTTGGGATTTTCATGGAGCTGAATCAGTGTTGAACGGCATCGGCCCTGTGACCAAAACCGCCGCACCATGGGCCAAAGTCGCCGGCCACGCAACCCGGTTCGATCCGGATACCCCCCTGATCATCACCCTCGTCGACCGTGCCGCCCCCTCAACGGCCCCCAACCCTGCTCCCGCAAGGCGCCACCGTCTGCCCCGGCGACTCCCCCATTCAAAATTCAACATTCAACATTCAACATGCAAAATCCTCCCGCACCACCCGCTTCGAACACGCCTCCTCCGGCCTCAACCGCCTCATTTTCGTCAACCCCGACACCGGCGCAACGGCGTGGATGGCTTGATTCGCCGCATCTCCACCGCCTTCAACGAGCGCAACCTGGTCGAATTCATCACCAGCCACGACGACCCCTGCCCGCTCAGGGCAACGTCGTCAATCTGGTCCAGCAGTTCTACAACGGGTGGCGGAGCCGCCACGGGCATTGGGCCGGCGCGCTGCGGGTGGCGTCGGGCCGACACCTTTGCGGCACCACCATCCGGGTCCAGCGTCACGCTGGCTGCTTGCCAGCCTGTTCATCGACCGGCCCGCCGTCGCTCTGCGAGCTATGGCGGGCAGCCTTCGCCAAGGCCCCGGCTTGCCAGCCTGTTCA
>SKLO01000259.1 GCA_007123195.1 Verrucomicrobiales bacterium
GGCGAAAGCAGCCCCGGCAACACCGCCACCGGCAGCGGCAACGGTGTCGATGGCGGCGACATCGGGTCCAGCCACGATCCGGCCACAGGTGTTGCCCGCGCCTCCAGGTGCCGCCATCGCTGCCACCGCACCACCGTTGACACCGCCAGCGCCGCGCTGCCCAGCAACCACAGCCCCACCAACGCCGCGGTAAGCGCGGCAACACCCGCACCACCGACCGAAGTCACCGGTCCCGCAGCCGCGCCGGCCATGATTCCGTCCGTCGTCCCGCCCGCCGTCACCGCGCCGGCTTCACCGATCGCCGGCAACCAGCGCCAGCCCAGGTCGCCGGTTTCGGGCAGCCACGCCCACAACGGCACCGCCGCCAGTCCGACCAGCAACACCCGCCGCCGGCAACGCGCTGGCGCCGGGCGCAGGACATGCCAGGCAAGCGCGACCGCCGCCAGCCACAGGCTGATCCGCAGGGCAAACAGCAGCAACCACCCGGTCATCGGTCCCGCCCCCCCTTGTTCGCAGGCGAACCCGGCCCGCCCTCGACTGCAGCTCCCGTTCCATCCCCTGATCCGTCCGGGCCGTCCTGCTCGTGCGCGTCGAGCAACTGCCGCAGCCGTGCCAGTTGCTCCGGTTCCAACCGACGTTCGGTCGGATCGAGGAGGTTCTGCACCAGTTGCTCGGGTGAACCGTCGAAGAACGTGCGCAGCACCCGTTGCAGCGCCCCGCGCCGCGCCCGCTGGCGCGAAACCGTCGGGGCAAAAACATACTGCCGGCCGTCGCGCCGGTGTTTGACCCAGCCCTTGTCCTCCAGCACCGCCAACAGCGCCCGCACGGCCGAGTAGCTGGGTTGATCAGGCAACCGTTCCCGCAACCCCGCCGCGGTCAGTTCGCCGGCCGCATACAACACGTCCAACGCCTGCCGCTCGCGCCGCGAGAGAGCCTCCTCCAGGGATCGTTGCATCGGTAGTTTTTACAGCATTGAGCCTGATTGATCAAGCGACAAAGTGGGCGATTGGTACCCGATCGACCCTACCAACCGCCATGATGCAGTTTTTTCTGCACTTTGTGCTTGCCAGGCGGCGGTTCCCGGCTGAGGCTGACCGCGATCCCCGACGGCCGTGCGCCCGCCGGGTTGTTGCACCAAACTTCAAATCCCATAGACACCCAGCCTGATCCCATCCCATCCGCCTGCCCGGCCCCGCGCCTCCCCCTGAGCCAACCGCACGCCGGTGACCCTACCCACGGACCGAGCGGCCTGAACGGTCATCGCGGTCGGACCCGCCGCCGCCGGCGGTCGTCACGGGCCTCACTGCTGCGCGCGCTGGCCAGTGTGATCGGCCTGCTGCTAATCGGCGGCTGCGTCTCCCGCCATCCTGCGCCCTCCGCCTATCACATCGCCGCCGATGCCGCCGGCGAACCCACCCGCGCGCCCGCGCCCGTCCCCCGCATGGACATTGCCTTCGACGGCCTCATTGGGGCTCCCCCCCCGGCGCCATCCAGCCGGCCCGGACTGGCCACCCGCGCCGGTAGCCGCGTGGTTTCGTCCGTGACCACGGTGGCGTTCTTTCGCAAGGGTTCCGTGCCCGACGCCATCGACACCTTTCACTACAACGACGAGATTGGCGCCAAGGCCATGATCGACCTGGCCGGCGGCGGCCACCGCCGCACCGGCATGTTCCCCGCCGCCAACCAGCTGCTGCGCGTGGGCCTGGAAAGCCGCTCCACCGGCCGTGTCCTGCCAAGATACGAAACCGACGGCCGACGGGTGGTGGTCGGCCAAGCCGGCGCGGGTTATGTCATCGTGCTGGAGAATCGATCCTCCCAGCGCCAGGAAGTGGTGGTCAGCGTCGACGGCCTCGACGTCATGACCGGTCGCACCGCCGGCTTGAGCGGGCGTGGTTATGTCATCGAGCCGCGCGCCACCCTGCGCATCCGCGGGTTCCGCGAGGACAGCACCGGCGTGCGCGAGTTCCGCTTCGGCAGTGTGGCGGACTCCGCCGCCGCCGCGCGGGGGCAGGCCGCCAATGTCGGCGTCATCGGGCTTGCGGTGTTCACCGAAGACGAGGCCGCCGCCCTCGAGGCGCGCCGCCAGGAGCAGGCCAGGCGCGACCGCGCCAATGCCTTCGGCGGGTGAGTTCCAATGGCGGCTGCCTTCCAAACCACCATCGCCCGCGAGGCGCGTCGCCAGGCGGGAAACACCCGGGGGCCAATTCGACCTCTTGTGCGTGGTGCGGGCGGCGCGGTTCCGAGGTGATCAGTGGCGGTCCATTCGCGCAGGGCGAACGGGGGCGTGAAGGAAGAAGGCCCAGGGAACGATCGACCCGCACCCCGGTCGGATTGATGCAATCCAACCTACGGTCGTTGCGTCCGCGAGGACCGGGGTGAGGCGGGGTGTTTGGGGGGCGGCGAGGCGGAGGCCGGAGGCGTGGACAAGGGCAGCGCATGGCGGCAGCCCGCAAGGTCATTCGCAGGCCGGTGAGCGCGCGGCAGCCGGGCGGGCTCCGCCACACCCGGCCTACATTGGTTGGCGCCGCTTACCGGGCGCCGGGGTCGGGATCGGGTTTCGACCGCTCGAGTTCGGGCAACCCGAGGTCGCGCCTGACCTGGTTCAGCGTTTTTCCTTCGAGGTAGGCGATGAACTCGCGCCGCCGCCGGGGCAGCATGAAATGGCCGATGACCACGATGCCGCCGACCACGCCCACGCCCAGGGTCAACAGCAGGTGAAGCAAAAGCCTGCCCCCCAGCCCGCCGGCATACGGCTCGAGCAACTGGGCGAGGATCATGAACCACAGCGTCCAAGCCAGCCACAGGCCGAAGAACGTGTTGGCCCATTTTTTGTTCGGGTATTTGGCGCGGAAGCCGTGCCACACCTGCTCGCGCGCCTGCGCGCTCAGCGGCGCCAGCAACGGGTGTTGGTGAATCGTCTGGTGCTTCATCCATCCCGGGCCGCGCCGTCGCCGGCACGGCTGGTTGCAACCGTCACCTCAGGTCAAAGCACACCAGACTGTCGCGCCGACGCAGCACCAGACGACCGTCGCTGACCGCCGGACTGGGGCACCACATGGCATCCACCCGGGCGCGGCCAAGCTGGCGGTATTCATCGGGATCGGCGGCGAGCATCAGCAGGTGGGTGCCGTTGTTCTCCAGCACCAGCAACTTGTCGTCCACAAGGGCCGGCGAGGAGATGGTCGACTCGCGCGTCTCCTGCCAGCGCACCGAACCGCTGTCGGCCTCGGCACACAGGTGGCGACCGCTGCCGAGCAACCAGACATGGCCGTTGTGCACCAGCGGGGTCGTCTGGTAACGGCGGGTCAGCCAGTCCTGTTCCCATGCCAACTCCGGTTCCCCGCCGCCGTCGGCCGCCCGGTAGGTGCGCAGGGCGAAGCCGTCGCCCTGGCCAAGGATGGCGAAGTGTCCCGGCCCCACCGCGGGCGTCGAGTTGTTGCCGCCGGGCACCCGCCAGAGGATCTGCCCGTCGGCCGGATCAATCGCGTTCACATGCCGGCCGGACACGCACAGGATGACCGTTTGCCCGCCGTCCTCCCACAGCACCGGCGAGGTGGCGTTGCCGCGGATGTCGGTTTGCTCCCACAACATCTCCCCAGTGACGCGGTCGAACGCATACAGCCTTCCGGCCAGGGCGACCACGGCGTCCCCGGTCACCAACGGCGACGCCGCCGGGCCGCTGCCGGCGAACGGCGCGCTCCACAGGTGTTCGCCGGTTGCCGCGTCAACGCAGATCAAGCCGGTGCTGCCGGACCAGTAGGCGCGGCCATCGACCACGGCCGGGGTGCTGGATGCCTGCCGATTGGTCACCTCGCCGGCGTCGGTATAACGCCACAACTCGCTGCCGTCCTCCAGATCGAGACACAGGATCGTGTCCTCGGCCACCTTGATCGTGGCCGGCACCGCCTGCAGCACCCGGTTCTGAACCTCGGCGTCAAAACCTTCCTCCGTCATCCAGGCACGCAGTTCATCGACCGATTCGAACGCGTGGTCGCGCCGGCTGTTGAGGCTGGCGATCACCTCCAGCGACAGCGCGGTGCGGCCGGCGCGGATGCGCGGCACCACCCACCAGCTCCACTGCAGCTGCTGCTCCTCGTTGAGATGCTCGTCCATCCATTGCTCGATGAAGGCCTCCAGCCGGTCGCCCCGCAGCCGCACCGCCTGCTCGGTGCGCGCGCGTTCGAGCGACTCGATGACGCCCTCCTCAAAGCGCGGCACCGCCACCTGCAGCGCGCCCAGCACCTCGCTGTCGAGCACGCGTTGCTCGGAAGGCACCCGCTCGTGCCACACCAATCCAAGGTAGACCCGGCCGTCGGCCACCACCGGGCTGCCGTGGCCGCCGTCGTGATCGCTGGGGATGAATCCGCTCTCCCACAGCAGCCGCGGGCCGGTCTCGGGCCACTGGTCGGCGATGGGCCCGTGGTCGGGACTGGCGCCGGTGCGCAACGGCCCACGCCACTGGTTCCAGTCGGCGGACGCCGGTCCCGGCAGGGCCAGCCCGCATGCCAGCACCAGGGCCAACCCGGTGACCCGGGTGATATAGAAACAGGAATCGGATTTCATGAATGCATCAATGAGGGTGACGGACCCGCGGCCGCAGTCACGACCCCAGCGGAAGAAACGGCGGCAAACGGCCTGGACATGCAGCCAAAAGCGCCCGCCGCAGGATGGCAGGCGGGCCGGGCGCGCCCGGCCGATTGAGTGGTTGCACCTCCGGAAGCCTTGGTCAAGCATGGGGCACCAGCCCCCCGAGCCCGCCCCTTCCCCGGACCAAGCCCGGGGCACCGGCTTTCAGACCCGTATTCCCGCTCATGAAGATCAAAACCCACTGGCTCATGCTGATCGCCCTCGTGCTGGCCTTTGCCACCGGCTGGCTGGCGCAGTCGATCCTGCCGGAAGACCCAGAGGCGGAGCACTGGATGCGCAACCTGCTGGCGGTGTGCGTGCTGCTCGGCGACCTGTTCCTCAACGCTCTGAAAATGATCATCGCCCCGCTGGTGGTGTCATCGATCATCGCCGGCGTGGCCGGGCTGGGGGCCGGGCGCGAGTTCGGCCGCATGGGCCTGAAGACAATCGCCTACTACGCGTTGTCGAGCTTCTTCGCCATCCTCATCGGCCTGACTCTGGTCAACGTGATGGCACCGGGACTGGTCGATGGCGAGCCCAACCCGCGCCTGCGCGACGCCATCGTCGGTGAGGTCGGCGAGGTCGAGGTCAACGAACGCCTGGAGAACATCATCGCCGGCAGTGGCAGCGTCTGGCAGGTCATGGGCGAGGTGGCGCGCGGCATGGTGCCGGAGAACATCATCGGCGCCGCCGCCGCCGACCAGATGCTCGGTCTGATCTTTTTCTCGATCCTGTTCGGCATTGCCCTGGCCCGCATCGGCGGCGACCGCGGCAAGGCCATCCGCGGCACCATCGAGGGCCTGCAGGACACGATGATCAAGGTCACGCGATGGATCATGGTGACCGCGCCGATCGGGGTGTTCGGGCTGGTCACCCCCAAGGTGGCCGACGTCGGCGTCGGTCTGCTGCAGGACCTGGCGATGTTCGTGGCCGTGGTGGTGCTGTCGCTGGCCGGCCACCTGTTGATCACCATGCCGCTGCTGCTCAAGTTTGTCGGCGGGGTATCACCCTGGCGGCATTTCCGCGCCATGCGCGAGCCCATCATCACCGCGTTCTCGACCAGTTCCTCCTCAGCCACCCTGCCCAGCACGCTGCGCGCGGTGCAACAGAACGCCGGCGTGTCGCGGCGCACCGCCAGTTTCGTGCTGCCCTTGGGCGCCACGGTCAACATGGACGGCACCGCATTGTATGAATGTGTGGTGGTGATCTTCCTGTTGCAGGTGCTGGGCGCCCATCTGGGAATCGACATCACCCTGACCACGCAGATGGTGATCGTGTTCCTGGCGCTGGTGACCAGCATCGGCGTGGCCGGCATCCCCTCGGCCAGTCTGGTGGCCATCCTCATCATCCTGCGCAACGTCGGCTTCGACGACGCCACCGCCACGGCCGCGCTGGGCATGATCCTGGCCGTCGACCGCCTGCTCGACATGTGCCGCACCGCGGTCAATGTGTTCAGCGACTCATGCGGCGCGGTGGTGATCGCCCGCAGCGAGGGCGAGAACCCGCTCAGCCGCGATCCGGACGAACTCAACGACGGAGTAGCGGATGAAATGACCGACAGCAGGCCGTCGTGACCAGACCGTTCATGGCCACGGCAATAGGCGGCAGTCCCGTAGGTTGAATTGGCGCAATCCGGCCTCCTCGGCGTCGTGTCGGCGGACTGGTGCCGGTTCCATTCGCAGCGGGCGAAAGAGGCCATGAAGGATTTGGGCGCAAGGAACGATCGACCGGTCTCTCACGACACATCTTGGGGGGGCGAACGCGGCCCATGTGAAGCGCTGGCAACGGTAGGGCGAGCCGTCCCCGGCGAGCCGCGTCCGCCGGACCGGCGCGGAGTCTGGGGCAGCGGTGGTCCAGAGTGCAGGCAGACATTCCTGTCTGCCGTTGCCAATGCCTGGACGATGGCCAAGCCTCATCAGCCCGAGCGCGGGGGAAGCCACCCGATCCCCCAAGGGGCTTGAAGCCGAAACAAAGGCCCCCGGCCTGCGTGGTTGGACACAAGAAACAACCGACCCACCACCGGGCCGGCTATTTGTGCGACGCAGTCCCGCAACCAAGGCGCCCACGACCGCTTGACCGATCCACCGTGGATCCCTGCCAGTCCCTCAGACTTAAACAATTTCCCTTGACCCGGTTGGTCCCCACCGGCCATCTTAGCCGGTGCTTTTCGTCATTCCAAATGCCCTTCGTGCTCCGCTCTCAGCAGCTGCCATCTGCGCCGCGGCCTTCACC
>SKLO01000658.1 GCA_007123195.1 Verrucomicrobiales bacterium
GCTTGTGGTTGGGCGCGGCCCGTGGTTCACCTGGCCCGGTCGGCGAACGTCCCGGCCCGCAAGGAAACGCGAAACGCCGCCCGCGAGCCCCCCGTCAAGGCCCGCACCGTGTCAGTCCCCCGCCCGCCGGACACCGACCACTCCGTGTTTGTCGGTCAGGCCCTGGCGCGAAATCCGACTGATCCCGAAAGGTTTGCCCGCACTCTCGCGTGGAGACTGCGCCTCTGGTGGCTTTGCCTGCCCGCAGGAATCAAAATTCTGAACGATGTTGGACATCCTGTTTCTCCTTCTCGGCATAGCCTTGCTGACCTCCGGCGGTGAGGCATTGATTCGTGGCTCGCTGGCTGCTGCAAGGCGCCTCGGCATATCACCGTTGCTGAGCGGCCTCCTGATCGTTGGATTCGGCACTTCCGCCCCGGAATTTGTAGTCTCCGTAAATGCCGCAGTGGAGGGGAGACCAGACATCGCCATTGGCAACGTGGTTGGGAGCAATATCGGCAATATCCTGTTGATACTTGGTGTGTGCGCTCTGATTGCGCCATTGGCGGTCAAGCCACTTGCACTGACGCGGGACGCTGTCACAGTGGCAGCAGCAAGCGTCTTGTTTTTCGTTCTGGTTGGAGGACAATCGCTCGGGCGCATGGATGCCGCTATACTCCTGGTTGCGCTGGGTTGCTACCTGGTATGGGCTTACTGGAGCGAACGAATCCACGCTGCACCTTCGGGTGAGCTGCATCGGACCGAAGCAAAGGAAGTTTCGGCCGTTCCAGAGTCCGTATTGTGGACAGTGGTTGCGGTAGTTGCTGGCTTGCTGTTTTTGATCGTCGGCGCACAGGTTCTTCTGATTGGGGCCATTGGCATTGCAGCGCATTTCGGTGTGCCGGAAGCTGTCATTGGCTTGACGCTGGTGGCGGTGGGCACCTCCCTTCCCGAATTGTCCATCTCGGTGATTGCAGCCATTCGGCGTCACGCAGATGTGGCTGTTGGCAACATTCTCGGCAGCAATATCTTCAATCTGCTGGGAATACTTGGCGTGTCCGCCATTCTTCAGCCGCTTCCGGTTCACGCAAGAATTCTGCAGTTTGACCAATGGATCATGCTTGGAACATCGTTGATTCTGCTCTTGTTTTTATACACAGGGCGGCGCTTGAGTCGGTTGGAGGGTGGAGCACTAGTGGCCGGCTACGGCATCTACGTCTGGCTGAGCTTTACTGTGTTCAGTGGCTGACAAGAGATGGCCCACCAAATCGGGAAAGGAGAAATGGATCACCACGTAGAGCGCGACGAGCGCGAAGACGCGAAGAACGAAGGAAGAGCCTTGGGGGAAATTCCGCATCGGCAGATTGGATGCGCGATTGAGGTGCCTCGCGTTTTTGAAGGCCTCAGCCTTTGCCGTGTCGGACCACCGGCCCCCGCGCCCGCGCCTGACATCAGCTCGATCCCATGGATGTGCCGCCCGCAGCCCGGTGGTCGAAAGCCGGGGCGTTGGGACACGCCGGTTCGCGCGACTGCCGGATGATCAGGTCGGCGTCACCCGTCAGGCTGGTCATGGCGTGGAACAGCACCGATCCCGGCAAATTTGCCCTTTCCGTCCCCCGCGATACGTGAAAGCCTGTCGGCGATGCCAGCCACCGTCCGCACCCGCGAGCCGCTTCCGACCTCGTCCCTGGGGCTCAGCCCGTCCGGGCGGGTGCTGTGCGACCCGGAAGGCCCGTGGTCCAAGCCGTTCGCAACCGACGAGGCGGCCGGATTGATCGCGCTGGCGGGGTGCCCGCCGGCGGAGGTCGAGGCCGAACCGGTGGCCGCGTTCTGGCGCGAGGTCGGCACCGACTTCATCCGCGCGGTCTGCCACCTGCCGGAGGGCACAGGCGCGGACTTTGACCTGCCGCCGCCGGAGCCGTCCAGGCTCTCCGGGTGGGTGCTCAACGCGCCGCCCATGCGCGGCGGTGAATACCTCTCGCCGGCCGCGCTGGAGAACCTCTGGCACAGGCTCTCGGACTGGACCCGCGAGCAGGTCGCAGGCGCCGGCAGCATCGCCGCCTTCCTGCAGAAGTTTGCCCGCAACTGGTCGCGGGTCGGTCGCGTCACCGTGCATCTCGCTGAGAACAAGGGCGACGTCGCGCTGCCGTTCGCCTTCCTCGCCACCTACGCGTCCGGCCTCAGCAGCGCCGGCCGCCTGCGACAGTTGCCGCTGGGGCAGGCCCTCAAGCAATACGGCGGGGCCGGCGACAAGGCGGTGCTGCTCAAACTGCTCGAACCCCTCCACAAGGCCTCGCAGGCCTGCCCGTTCATGGCCGAACTGGTCGAGAGCGGCGACGTCTATCACCCGCTGGCCTGGACTCCGGCCGAGGCCCACACGTTTCTCAAGGCGATCCCCACCTACGAGGACGCCGGCCTGCTGGTGCGCCTGCCCAACTGGTGGCAAAAACGCGCCCGCCGCCCGCAGGTCAGCGCCACGGTGGGCAACCGCAGGAAAAGCAAGGTCGGCCTCGACGCCATGCTCGACTTCAAGCTCGAGGTGGTGGTCGACGGCCAGGCCCTGTCGCCGGAGGAAATCCGTGAGTTGCTGGAGGGCGACGACGGCCTGGTGATGCTGCGCGGCCAGTGGATCGAGGTGGATCGCGACAAACTCCAACAGGCGCTCGACCATTGGCAGGCCATCGAGAGCGAGGGCGGCGTCTCGTTCGTCGAGGGCATGCGACTGCTGGCGGGTGCCTCCACCGACCTCAAGTCCGGGGACGATGTCGACGAGGAACGCGAGTGGGCCTTTGCCAGGCCCGGCGACTGGCTGAACGAAACCCTTGAGAAACTGGCCGAACCGGACAACGGCAAACCGCCTGCCGGCTTGCGTGCCACCCTGCGCCCCTATCAGGTCAAGGGCATGAACTGGCTGTGGTTCTGCGCCAATACCGGGCTCGGCGCCTGCCTTGCCGACGACATGGGGCTCGGCAAGACCGTCCAGGTGTTGGCCGCCTTGCAGCGCCGCAGGGAAACCGAGCCAAACCCGCCGCCCGCCCTGCTGGTTGTTCCCGCCTCATTGATCGGCAACTGGAAGCGCGAGGCCGCGCGCTTCACCCCCGACCTGCGCCTGTTCATCGCCCACCGGTCCGAAACCGACGACAGCAAGTTCGTCCGCCTCAGCAAACGCACCCTGGCCGGCACCGATCTGGTGATCACCACCTACGGCATGCTCACCCGCCTGGAGTGGCCCGCCAAACAGAACTGGGGCTGGGTCATCCTCGACGAGGCCCAGGCGATCAAGAACAGCGGCTCCCGCCAGAGCAAGGCCGTGCGCAAGCTGCGCGCCGACGCACGCTTCGCCCTTACCGGCACCCCGGTCGAGAACCATCTCGGCGACCTGTGGTCGCTGTTCGACTTCATCAACCCCGGCCTGCTCGGCAGCGCCGCCCAGTTCCGCACCTTCACCAAGTCCCTGCGCCAAAGCGACCGCAGCCACTACGCCCCGCTGCGCCGCCTCGTGGCGCCCTACATCCTGCGCCGCCTCAAGACCGACAAATCCATCATCACCGATCTGCCTGACAAGACCGAAATGAAGGTCTACTGCGGCCTCAGCGCCGTCCAGGCCAAACTCTACCGCCAGACCGCCAGGCAACTTGAAAAGGACCTCGACTGCAGCGACGGCATCCAGCGCCGCGGCCTCGTGCTCGCCTACCTCATGCGCTTCAAGCAGATCTGCAACCACCCAGACCAGCTGACCGGTGCCGGCGACTACGCAGCCGACGCCAGCGCCAAGTTCGAGCGCCTCGCCGCGCTGTGCGGGGAAATCGCCTCACGAAGTGAGAAAACCCTCGTGTTCACCCAATTCCGCGAACTTGCCGAGCCGCTCGAACGCCACCTCGCCTCGGTGTTCCCCCGCGGCGGCCTGATCCTCCACGGCGGCACCCCGGTCAAGCAGCGCCAGGCCATGGTCGAGCGCTTCCAGCGCGACGACGGCCCGCCGTTCTTCGTCCTCTCGCTCAAGGCCGGCGGCACCGGGCTCAACCTCACCGCCGCCTCCCATGTCATCCACTTCGACCGCTGGTGGAACCCGGCGATTGAAAACCAGGCCACCGACCGCGCCTTCCGCATCGGCCAGAAACGCAACGTCATCGTTCACAAGTTCGTCACCTCCGGCACGCTTGAAGAACGCATTGACTCCCTCATCACCGGAAAACAGGGCACCGCCGACGCCATCCTCGGCGATGGCGGTGAAAAGGCCCTCACTGAAATGAGCAACGACGAACTGCTGGACTTCATCCGCCTCGACCTCAACCAGGCACAAAACCATTCATGAGCTGGGACTACCGACCCTACGTCTCCGTCGCCGAACGCAAGTATCTGGCGGCCAGAGAAATCAAAGCGCGCCAGAAAAAAGGCGAGACCATCGAACCGGTCGCCGCCGCCACGCCGCGCGGCAAGATCGCCGCCAGCTTCTGGGGCCATTCCTGGTGCGAACACCTCGAGTCCTACAGTGACTACAGCAACCGGCTGCCCCGCGGCCGCACCTACCTGCGCAACGGCTCGGTGCTCCACCTTGGCATCGAGCGCGGCCGCATCAGCGCCCTGGTGATGGGCTCGGAGTTGTATCGGCAGGAGGTCACCATCCAGCCCCTGCCGGCGGCCAGATGGAAGGCCATCAAACAACGCTGCCATGGCCATATCGGATCGCTGGTCGAACTGCTCCAGGGCCGCATCTCAAGTGAAATCATGGCCATCGTCACCGATCGCACCGACGGCCTGTTCCCGAGCCCGAAGGAAATCAACCTCGACTGCTCCTGTCCCGACTGGGCCGACCTGTGCAAGCACCTTGCCGCCGTGCTGTATGGCGTCGGCGCCCGTCTCGACGACGCCCCCGAGCTGCTGTTCAAGCTGCGCGGGGTTGATCACAACGAGCTGATCCAAACCGACACCAGCGCCATTTCCGGCGCCGCCACAGGAAAGTCACGCCGCCGCACCCTCGCGCCGGCCGCGCTCGGCGACGTGTTCGGCATCGACCTCGATGCCGATGCCGACGCTGACGCCGAACCACCGCCCTCCCCCAGGCCGCGCCAGACCAAGACAAAGCAGGCGCAAGCAAAGACCAAAACCAAGACCAAAACCGCGGCGAAGAAACGCGCGGCCAAAAAAGCCGGCCGCACCGAGGCGGCAACCGCCGCAAGGACCCGCCCCGTCCGCCGCCCCGCCCGCCCTGGACGTGTGGCCAAAGCCTCCACCGAAACGGCGGGCAAGCCGGTTTCCCGCACCAACACCGGCACCGCCGCCAAGGCCGCCCCACCCCCGCGTTCGCGCTCACGCAAGCCATCGGCCTCCGTGGAACAGCCGCGGTCGAAGACGGCGTCGGTTGCCGCCAGGCCCTCCGGCCCTGCGTCCAAACCATTCCGCCCCACCGCCGCCGCCGTGCGCCGGCTGCGCAAAAATCTCGGTCTCAGCCGCAACGCCTTCGCCCTCCGCCTCGGAGTCTCCGCTCCCAGCGTCGCCAACTGGGAACAGCGCAGCGGTCCGCTCAACCTCCATGCCCGCAGCCTGAAAAAGCTGCGCGACCTGCACGCCCGCGCGGGCGACGGTGCCTGACGCGACCCGCGTCACATGACCGAGGCTACGCCCTCGCAAACCGCCAGCGAACCGCGCCGCCGTCCCCCGGATCCATCAATCTCTTTTTGGATTCTGTGGTCAGGCGGGCCCGACGGGTCGTCATCCCTTCGCCGAGGGCAACGCCCGGGCGGGGCATCGCCCGTTCGCCAGCGGCCTGAAGGACCGCGATCCGGGGGCGGAGGATGCTGGGAATCCGACCTCATTCCCCGTCATCCGGCTCATGCGCCTTGTCGGCCCGACGCATGGCGGCGCTGAAGGCCGAGGCCAGAATCCCCGCCGGCATGGCGATCAATCCGATGCCGGTGATGGCAGTCAAGGCGGCGAACATCTTGCCCAGGGGAGTGACCGGCACGATGTCGCCGTAACCGACGGTGGTCAGGGTGGCCACCGACCACCACATCGCGCGCGGGATGCTGCCGAAGGCCTCGGGTTGATGCGCGCTCTCGATCACATACAGGGCCGAGGCCGACAGCAGCAACAGGCCGAAGGCGATGACCATGCTGATCACGAGTTCCATCCGGCGCTCCGCGACGGCCTGACCAATGTTGCGCAGCGCCACGGAGAAATGCCCCAGCCTGGCGACCCGCAGCAGTCGGATCAGCCGCAGCAGCCGCAGCACCACCCCCTCCAGCCCGACCAGGCTGAAGCCAATGGCCAGAATCACCACCAGATCGAACAAGGCGGCCGGCGATCTGGCAAAAGCCAGCCGCGAGGAATAGCCCGGATTCTCGACGCAAGTCCACAGCCGCAGCAGGAACTCCGCGCCGAACAGGATCAGCACCGCCATTTCCACGCCGATGAACCAGACCCGGTAGGGCTCATACAGCGTCGGTTCGGTCTCAAGGATCAGCACCAGGGTCGTCAGCAGAATGACAGCGACGATCAGGCGGTTGAACCACGACAACCCCGGTCGCGGGTTCAATTCGACGTCCAGCTGGATGGCGATGCGATGTCTCAGGCTGGTCGGTTTCATGGATGCCACGTGAGCGAAGACGGGTCGCCGGGGCCGGCTCAGCCGGCCGCCGGCCGCGGATTGCAACGGGTGACCCGAGTGGGTAGCATGAGGACCCCTGGGCTGCACGGACTATCGCGGCTGCGGGCGCAAGGGTTTGCGCCTTGCCCTGCCGGAGCCCGCGCCGCCCCCATCACCCCGGCCGTGGTCGATCCCCGCTGCGCGCGGTCTTTCGCCGCAAAAACCATTTACGTCTGGATGGACATACGTTGGTGTGGACGCATGAAGCGATTCAGCATCA
>SKLO01000150.1 GCA_007123195.1 Verrucomicrobiales bacterium
CCAGGGTGTCGTCGAGCATGCCGCGCATCTTGAGGTCGCGGATCAGGGCGGCGAAGGGCTGGTCGACCACGGAGCAGTTGTAGGGCAGTTCCTCGTTGATGCGGCTGTGGTGGTCCCAGCGTGAGTAGATGATGTTCACGAAGCGCACTCCGTGCTCGACCATGCGGCGGGCAAGCAGGCAGTTGCGGGCAAAGCTCTGGTGGGTGTTGCCGCGCTTGCCGCGGCCGCCCATGCCGGAGGGTTCGGACCGGTCGACCCCATACATCTCGCGGATGAAATCGGGTTCGCGGTCGATGTCCAGCACCTCGGGTGCGGCCATCTGCATGCGGAAGGCGAGTTCGTAATTGGCGATGCGGGCGGCGATTTCCGGGTCGCGCACGGTGTCGAACCGGCGCTGGTTCATCTGGTTGACGGTGTCGATGCGCTGTTGCTGCAGCTCGCGCGGGAGGCCGGACGGGTTGCCGAGGTCGAGGATGGGGTCGCCTTGTTCCCGGAACAGCACGCCGGAGTAGTTCGAGGGCAGGAATCCGCTTTGGTAAAGGGTGGCGCCGCCGGCGGCGGGCTGGCCGCTGGTGAGCACCACGTAGCCCGGCATGTTCTGCGATTCGGTGCCGAGGCCGTAGAGGATCCAGGAACCCATCGAGGGGAACCCGAGGTTCGGGTGGCCGGTCTGCATCATCAACTGGCCGGGGTGGTGGTTGAACTGGTCGCCGTGCAGCGAGCGCACCATCAGGATGTCATCGGCGCAGGAGGCGATGTTGGGCAGCAGGTCGGAAAAGTCCATGCCGCACTCGCCGTGCCGGGTGAACGTGCGCGGCGATCCCATGAGGGTGGCGCTGTCGGGCTGGATGAAGGCGAAGCGCACGCCCTCGAGCAGCGAGTCAGGCATCGGCTGGCCATGCAGTTCGTTGACCTTGGGTTTGGGATCGAACAGGTCGATCTCGCTGCTGCCGCCCTCCATGAAGATGAAGATGCAATTTTTCGCGGTGGGGGCGAAGTGCGGCTGGCGCGGTGACAGGGGGTCGGTGACGGAGGCGGCGCGACCGTCGGCGGCGAGCACCGATCCGAGCCCGGCGAGGCCGAGCCCGCAGGCGGTGCTGGTGAGGAAGTCGCGCCGACTCCAGTCGGCCAGAGCGCGGCGGTCGAGGTCGTTGTGCGGTCGTTTCATGTCAGGGGCGGGTGTGGAATTCGTCGAGGTTCATCAGGGCGCCGGTCACCAGGGTGAGGGCGGCCAGTTCGGCGACCTCGTCGTCGTTGTCCGCCGGTGGCAGATCGACGAACCCGCGGTGGGGCGCCAGCAGACTACGGGCGTGGTCGGGGTGGCTGCGGTAGTGCTGGCGGCCGCGGTCGAGCAGGGCCTGCAGGTGATCGAGTTCGGCGTCGTCGGGCGGGCGCGCGACGGCGGCGGCGAAGGCAGTGGTCAAGCGGTCGCGATCGTTGTCGGCGGTGTGGTGGACGCGTTGGGCGAAAGCGAGGGCGGCTTCGACGAACACCTCGTTGTTGAGTGCGGTGAGGGCTTGCAGGGGGGTGTTCGAGCGCGGCCGCTGGACCACCGAGAGGGTGGAGTCGGGGCAATCGAAGGTGATCAGGGTGGGGAAGGGGGCGGTGCGTTTGAAGTAGGTGTAGAGGCCGCGGCGATGGCGTTGCTGGTCGGTTTCGGTGTTCCAACGGTAGGCGCGGGCGCGGGTGGGATCCTCCTGCATTGGGGGGAACACGCTGCGTCCGCCGATCTGGGGATGGAGCAGGCCGGCCACCGACAGGGCCAGATCGCGCACGATCTCGGCCTCGACCCGGAACCGGTTCTGGCGGTGCAACAGGCGGTTGCCGGGGTCGGTCGACGCCAGTTCGGGCCGGTGGTCGGAGGCCATGCGGTAGGTGGCGGAGTCGACGATGGTGCGGATCATCGCCTTGCGCGACCAGCCGAGCCGACGGTATTCGGCCGCCAGCCAGTCGAGCAGGTCCGGGTGGGTCGGCGGGTCGCCGCGCACGCCGAAGTCCTCGGGCGAGCGCACCAGGCCTTCGCCGAACAGGTGCAGCCACAGGTGGTTGGCGCTGACGCGCGGGGTCAGGTGGTTGTCGTCGGCCATCAGCCAGCGGGCGAGGTCGAGGCGGTTGACGCGGTCGCGCCCGTCGCCCGGTTCGAGCGGGTGGAGCACGGCGATGCCGCCGGGCGCGAGTTCGGCTCCCGGGCGTTCGTATTCGCCGCGAATCATCAGGTGGGTGGTTTTGGGATTCGACCGCTCGCGCATGACCCGCACTCTTGCGACCGGCTCACTGGGTTGTTCCTTGGTGAGGGTTTCGAGTTGCGCCGCGAGTTCGTTCAGCGGCTGGTCCTGTTCAAGACGGGCCTGCAGCAGGGTGTCGCGCTGGGCATCGGTCCATTGCGCGGGCGGAATGCCGACCAGCTGGCGCAGTTCCCCGTCGACCTGGGGGGCGGCCTGGCCGTTGCCGGAGGGCAGGGCGGACGAGGTCACCAGGGACAGCCGGAAGCGACCCAGGGTGGCGCCGTCGCGGCCGTATTGCTGGTCGATGACAAACCGGACCGAGGTGAGTTCCTCGACCGCCAGCGGCTGTTCGAGCAGGTAGACGGCGGCCAGCGGTTGGCCGGCCATGGAGGCGTCGATGCCCCAGCCGCTGGTGCGCCGGTTGCCGTCGATGGCGGCCTGCGGCGGGTAGTCGGCAGCGCCGGTGACGGGCGGTGCGGCGGTCAGCAGAGGTTCGATGCCCGGGGTTTCGGGATCGGCCAGCTGCATGGGCAGGCGGTCGCCGCCGCGCACGTCGGGACCGTCCTTGGCGAACACCCGCATTTCGGTGATGACAAAACCACCGTCCCCGGCGCGTCCAGGTCCCTCGGCGGGCAGATCGGGATGGGGCAGGGCTTCCAGCTGGAAACCGACCACGTCGCGGCGTTCGACGTGGAGGTCGACGGTGTATTTGACCCGGTCAGGGTCGGCTCCGGAGGCGAGGTGGGATCCGTCGTCGAGCGCGGTCAATTGCACCCCGCTGTCGGCGTAGGCGGCGATGACCCGGGGCGCCGCGGCCTGCAGGCGGAGGGGCTCGTCGGCTTGGCCGGCATCGGGGTTGTCGGCATGGATCGCGGTCTTGAGTTCGGTCGCCCACGCGTCCAGACCGGCGGCGAGTTGCTGCTGACGCGCCTGTTGTTGCCGGGTCAGCTCGGCGAGTTCGGTGCGGTGGGATTCCAGTTGGGATTGGTAGTCGGCCAGTTCGGCCTCGGTGGGCGGCAGGCGGGCCTCGGTTTCCTCGGCGTCGTCAAAGGTGGCGAACAGCCGGAAGTAATCCTCCTGGGAGAAGTGATCATACTTGTGGTCATGACAGCGCGCGCAGTTGGCGGTCAGTCCCAGCCATGTCTGGCTGGTGGTTTCGACCCGGTCGAACACCGCCTCGACCCGGTAGAGTTCGGCGTCGACGCCGTCCTCGCGGTTGGTCAGGGTCTGGCGGTGGAACGCGGTGGCGAGCAGGCCGGCGGGTCCGGCGTCCTCGATCAGGTCGCCGGCCAGTTGGAGTTCGGTGAAGCGATCGTAGGGCAGGTCCGAGTTGATGGCGTCGATGACCCAGTCGCGGTAACGCCAGGCGTCCGGCCGGTCGTGGTCGTTGAGGTAGCCGTCGGTGTCGGCGTAGCGGGCGATGTCCAGCCAGTGACGGCCCCAGCGCTCGCCGAAGTGGGGGTTGTCCAGCAATTGATCGACCAGCCGGCTCCAGGCGTCCGGCGAGGGATCGTCGACGAAATCGCGGACCTGATCCGGGGTGGGGGGCAGCCCCAGCAGGTCGAGGTAGAGGCGTCGGACCAGGGTGTGGGCATCGGCCTCGGGATTGGGGGTCACGCCCTCCCGTTCCAGCCGGGCCAGCACGAAGTGGTCGAGCGGTTGCCGGACCCAGTTGGTGTCGCTGACGGCGGGCGGCTCGGGTTGTTCCAGTGGGGCGAACGCCCAGTGGGTGTCGTCCCAACCGGCGCCCTGGTGGATCCAGCGTTCGATCAGGGCGACTTCGGCCGGCGACAGGCCGTGGCCGCGGGGTGGCATGCGTTGGTCGGGGTCGTGGCTGGATACCCGCCGGAGCAACTCGCTGGAGGCGGGGTCACCGGGCACCACGGCGGTGCGTCCGGACGGCAGTGCGTTGAACACCGATGCCTGATCGGACAGCCGCAGCCCGCCCTCCCGGTCATCGGGGCCGTGGCAGTCGTAGCAGTGCTGGACGAGGATGGTGCGAACCTCGGTGGCGAAGTCGACCTTCGGCGTGCCGTTGACCGGGCTGGTGGCGGTGTTGGCGGCAGGGGATGGCAGGGACAGGCCCGAATACAGCCACAGACAAAGGGTGCCAACCGCAGTGACTGACCGGTTGAGCCGGGTCGGGACGCCGAATCGGCGGCGGGGGGAATGGTGGTCCATGAGCTGACTTGGGAACGGGGTTGGGGCCCCGGATCTTGCTTGGCGGACCGGCGGTGGCGGGTGACAGCAGAACGGCGCCGTCCCCCGGGAAGGAGGACGGCGCCGTTGGCAGGGTTGGCTGCGCGGCGTTGCCGCGGCGGAGCCGTGTGATCAGGCGATCAGGCGATGTATTCGTGGTGGAACGCGTGCCAGTCGTCGAGGTTGTTGAGGTTGATCGCGTCGAGGATCTGGGTGTCGGCGGGCAGGCCGACGGTTTCCAGAATGCCGGTGCGGGTGGCGTCGTCGTGGTTGTAACCGATGATCGAGTCGTTCAAGGCCTTGACCTTGGCCGGATCGAGCGAGCCGCCGTTCTTTTCGACCACCCACTTTTCGCACTGGATGTAGGTGGGCTTGGCTTCGGCGATGTAGGCCAGGAACTCCTCGCGGTCGATGCCCAAACCGTCGAGGACCATTTGGTCGTAGCCGGCGCCGGCGGCGGGGTATTCGTCGTGCAGCTTGCCGGCCGCGCCGAGCGAGGCTTTCTGCCACAGGCGGGGCAGGTGGAGGACTCCGAGGGGGCCGGCGATGCCGGAACTGACGAGGGGAATGTGTTTGCTCATGATGAGATGGTGGGGATGTGGGTTTGAATGGCGGGAGAGCCCGGCTCCCCGCTAAGGTGGCAGCATAGGGCGGCTTGCCCGCTTGCCAAGGTGAAACTGCCGCGGGCCGGGATTGACGGGTGTGGTCGGTGCCGGGCGATGGCTGGCTGGTTCTTGGCCGCCGGGCCATCGGCTCGGGCCGGTTATCCGCTTGAGACCGCCCGGCATCCCGTTCATGGTGAGGAGGGCTCGTTGTGGCGCCGGCCCGGGAGCCTGGCGCCGGCCCGCTGAACCTGTCGATTGCAAACCAGATCCATGCCCGCATCCACCCTCATCATCGGCGCCGGCGGCGTCGGCAACGTCGTCGCCCACAAGTGCGCCCAGGTGCCCGAAGTGTTCGGTCCGATCACCCTGGCCAGCCGCACAGTGTCGAAGTGCGACCGCATTGCGGCCGACGTCAAGGCGGCGACCGGGGTGGAGATCGAGGCGGCGGCGGTGGATGCGGACAACATCGGCGAGACCGCCGACCTGATCCGCCGGACCGGGGCGAAGGTGGTGATCAACGTGGCGCTGCCCTATCAGGACCTGTCGATCATGGAGGCCTGTTTGCAGGCCGGCGCGCACTACCTTGACACCGCCAACTACGAACCGCTGGAGGATGCCAAGTTCGAATACAAATGGCAGTGGGCCTATCAGGATCGGTTCCGCGAGGCCGGCCTGACCGCGCTGCTCGGATCGGGCTTCGATCCCGGCGTGACCAACGTGTTCTGCGCCTACGCGCAGAAGCATTTTTTCGACGAGGTGCATTACATCGACATCCTCGACGCCAACGCCGGCGACCACGGCTACCCGTTTGCGACCAACTTCAATCCCGAGATCAACATCCGCGAGATCACCGCGCGCGGCCGTTATTGGGACCGGGGCGAGTGGCTTGAGACCGACCCGCTGTCGTGGTCGATGAAGTTCGACTTCCCGGAGATCGGCGAGCGCAAGGTGTTCCTGCTGTATCACGAGGAGCTGGAATCGCTGTGCCGGAACATGAACGGGCTGAAGCGGATCCGCTTCTGGATGACCTTTTCCGACAACTACCTCAACCATCTCAAGGTGCTGGAGAACGTCGGCATGACGGCGATCAAGCCGGTGCCGTTCCAGGACCAGCTGGTGGTGCCGCTGCAGTTCCTGCGCTCCGTGCTGCCCGATCCGGCGTCGCTGGGGCCGCGCACCAAGGGCAAGACCAACATCGGCTGCGTCATCGAGGGGGTGAAGGACGGCAAGGCCGCGCGCCACTATCTTTACAACATCTGCGACCACGAGGAGTGCTACCGCGAGGTGAAGTCGCAGGCGATTTCCTACACCACCGGGGTGCCGGCGATGATCGGCGCGCGCATGATCCTGGAGGGGCACTGGCTTGAGCCCGGGGTGTGGAACATGGAGCAGCGCGATCCCGACCCGTTCATGCAGGCGCTCAACGAGCATGGTTTGCCGTGGCAGCACGAGCCGCTCGATCCTGCCAAGCCCATGCCCCATCGCTGACCGCGGCACCGGCCGGGGTCGTTCCGGACACGCCTTGCCTCCGCGCATGAAATGAAGCCCACGCCATGCCCAGCCGAGGACGCGGTCGCCGCCGTGACGCGCGACCGCGTGCCGGCGATCGATCCGGCGGTCCTGCCGGCCGACCTGCCGTCGCCTTGTTACCTGGTCGACGAGGCCGCGCTTGAGTCCAACCTGCGGGTGCTGGCCGCGGTGGGCCGCGACTCCGGCGCCACCGTCGTGCTGGCGCTGAAGGGATTCTCGATGTGGCCGTTGTTTCCGCTGATGCGCCCCTATCTGGCCGG
>SKLO01000192.1 GCA_007123195.1 Verrucomicrobiales bacterium
CGGATGGGAAGTCCGGAGGATGAACTCGGCCGATACAACGATGAAGGTCCTGTGCGCGAGGTGCGCCTGACGCAGGGGTATTGGCTGGCGAAGCATCCTGTGACCCAGAGGCAGTGGCAGGTGGTGATGGGGAGCAATCCGAGCAGGTTCACCGAGGCTGTTGTGGGTGGCGACACCTCACAGCATCCGGTGGAGAGCCTGAGTTGGGATGACATTTGCGGTGACGCGCAGCGGGCGGGAGGATTTCTGGGGCGGGTGAATGTGCGGGCGCCCTCGGGTTGGCGGTTTGATTTGCCGACCGAGGCGCAGTGGGAGTATGCGTGTCGTGCCGGGACAACGAGCGCGCTGAACAGTGGCAAGGAGCTGACCAGCAGGCGTGAGTGCGAGAACCTTGATGAAGTGGCCTGGTATCGGAAGAACACCGGGGCTTCGTTGTGGACCACCGGGCCTCTGGACCACGTTGAAAGGCAGACCCAGCCGGTGGGCGGGAAGGCGGCGAACGCGTGGGGTCTGCACGACATGCATGGCAATGTGGCGGAGTGGTGCCGGGATTGGTGGGCGGACAGTTATGCAGGCATGCCGACGGTGGATCCCGAGGGGCCGGTGGTGGGCCACTATCGGGTCTATCGCGGCGGCTTGTGGGCCAGCCACGCCAACAACTGCCGTGCGGCCTTTCGCTTCCGGGGAAGGCCGGGCCTCACCGACGGCATCCGCATCCTCGAAGGCAGGCTGGGATTCCGCCCGGTTCTGGTTCCAGTCGGTGACGGCGAGTGAGGCGGCGGGGCCGGTGCGGAAGGGATCGAGATCCCGGAGGATGCCGCGTGGCGGAGGGAGGGGGAGTTGATTGACGAGTGGTGATTGTCGATTGTTGATGTTTGAAGTGCTTTTGGGCGGGCGCATTGGCGCTCCGGCGACGGGCAGAGGCGTTGCCGGCGACACCGAGCCTGATTGACGCCGACGACTGGTCGCCGACATCTGGTGGCGCGGTCGCGACACCAGATGTTGGAGAAGCGGCTCTTCTCGCCGGACCCTTGGGGTTGAAACCGGAACAGCCCCCGGGGAACGTAGCTGCAGCGGCGGGCTCGATCTGGAAACCCTGCTGCAAGCAACTTGCAATCGTTTGGGGAGCGGCGATGGGTTTGCATGCGTGGGTTTCCGCTGGTGCAGGCGTTGTTGGTGGCGCTGGGGATGGCGGTCCTTTGGGGGCCGCTGAGCGCCACCATGCACACGGGGCTTGGGCGGCCGGGGGATTCGGACCGGATGGATGCTGATTCGGGACGGGATGGCGGCGCTGCGGCGACGATCGAGCCGGGGGACGGGGCTCCGGCAGCGCGGGGGGAGCGCCTGCCGGTGCGGTTGCATGTGCGTTGGACGCGTCCGCCGGCGCGGTTGCTGGTGGAGGTGGAGGGGGTCGAGCGGGTGGTTTGGGACGGCGGCAGCGGTTTGACCGACGAGGAAAATTTGCGCGGTGAACTGGAGCGGGAATGGGTCGCGGACTGGGGCGATCGCGAGTTGGATGTCTGGGTGGAGGCGGAGTGGCACCGGAGTGCGGGGCGCGAGGCTCTGGAGGTGCGGCTTGAACCGCAGGCGTTGGCGGCGCGGGCGCTGGTGATCTGGGGCGAGGACGAGGCGGCGGATGGAACCACGATGTCCTGGCGGGAGGGTCGGCCATGAGCGCGGGCGATCGATCGCCGCTGGACCGGCGCTGGGTGGAACGGCACCCCAGCAACCTGAACCACATCCTCGAGGTGACGGGGGTGACGGTGCGTTATGGCCCGGTGCTGGCGGTGGATCGGGCGTCGATGAGCGCGGCCTGCGGGGCGGCGGTGGCGTTGGTGGGACCGAACGGGGCCGGCAAGAGCAGTTTGTTGAAGGCGCTGGCGGGGGTGGTGCGCGCGGCGGAGGGGCGGATGCGCTGGCGCGGGCTGCCGCTGCGCAAGTGTGTCGCCGAGGTGGCTTATCTGGCGCAGCGGGAGGAGGTGGACTGGGATTTTCCGCTGACGGTGCGCGGGCTGGTGGAGATGGGGCGGTATGCGCACACCGGCTGGTGGCGGCCGTTCGGGCGGCGGGACCGGTCGCAGGTGGAGCATGCGCTGGCGACGATGGGGCTGGCGGAGTTGGCGGAGCGGCAGATCGGGGAGTTGTCGGGCGGCCAGCAGCAGCGGGCGTTCCTGGCGCGGGCAATTGCGCAGGAGGCGCACGTGTTGCTGCTGGACGAACCGTTCACCGGGCTGGACCAGCCGGCGCAGGCGGATTTGGGCGAGTTGATCCGGGCGATGACGCGCGAGGGCCGGTTGGTGGTGGCGACGCATCACGACCTGGCGACGGTGGGCGACCTGTTTGACGATGTGGTGTTGCTCAACACCCAGGTGGTGGCGCGGGGAAGCGCGGTCGAAGTGATGCGGGACGAGCCGCTGCGGGCGTGCTACGGCGATCGCTGGCGGGCGTTGTCCGGCTGGAGCGCGTGGCGGGTGGCGCGCGGGAGGACGGCCGGCTCTGGGGCGACGGGGACGCTGGACGGGCTGGAGGCGGAGGATGGTCAACCCGGTTCGGGCGAGGGAGGCGCCAGGACGGAGGCACGGGCATGAGCGAGTGGTGGACAGGACTTTGGGAGGCGTTTGAGCAGCCGCACCTGCAGCGGGCGCTGTGGTTGTGCCTGCTGGCCGGGTTCAGCAACGGCTTCGTGAGCGGCATCGTGGTGCTGCGCAAGTCGGCGCTGATGGTCAGCTCGCTCTCGCACAGCCTGCTGCCGGGCATTGCGATCGGGGTGTTGGTGGCCGGGTTGTCGCCGTGGAGTGCGTTCGTGGGGGCGGCGGTGGCGGGACTGATCGTGGGGCTGGGGTCGGTGCTGGTGGCGCGCGGGGCCAGGCTGGGGCAGGAGACGGTGCTGGCGGTGTTTTACTCGGCGGCGTTCGCGGCCGGGATCCTGCTGCTGAGCTACGCGCCCGGGGCGGTGCAGATCGAGCAGTATCTGTTTGGCAACGTGCTGTTCGCCTCGGACGACGACCTGCGGGTGGTGTTCTGGGTGTGCGCGGTGACGGTGGTGACGCTGGCCGCGTTGCAGCGGCCGCTGCTGGTGATGTTGTTCGAGCCGGCGGCGGCGCAATCGGCCGGGGTGCCGGTGCGGTCGTTGCAGTATGTGCTGTTGGGCGCGGTGATCCTGGTGTTGATCTCGTCGCTGCAGGCGGTGGGCTGCATCCTGGCGGTGGGTCTGCTGGTGACGCCCGGCGCCTGCGTGGCGCTGTGGGTGACGTCGCCGGCGGCGTTGTTGTGGGGCGGGGCGTTGGTGGGATCGGTCGGGGCGGCCGTGGCGCTGGTGGCGGCGCATCATTGGGACTGGGGTCCGGGCAGCGCGATTGTGTTGGTGATGAGCGGGTTGTTCTTGCTGAGCTGGCTGGTGGGCAAGCGTCACGGGGTGTTGCCTCGTTGGTGGCGAGGGCGGAAGGCCTTCGATAATTGAAACAAAATGCCGTCGCTTTTGTTTAATAGGGTATTAAAGTTCACCTGAACGATGCTCCAAGAGTGATGCTGACGTCTGATTCCACCTATCCACACCCCAACGAACCGGTCGATGCCGAACCGCAATTTGATGGCGAGGCCTGCGGGCTGACCCTGTCCTGTCCCGAGGCGGACCTGTTCGTGCCGGATGGCGAGGAGCCGCGGGCGGCCTTGGCGCGCACGACCCATCTGGGAATCGTGGCCCACCAGGATGACCTGGAGATTGCGGCCTATCACGGCATTGCCGAGTGTTATCAGCAAGCCGACCGGTGGTTTGCCGGGGTGGTGTTGACCGACGGTGGCGGCAGTCCGCGGACCGGCCGGTATGCCAAACACAGCGATTCCGAGATGCGGGCGGTGCGCCGGCGCGAGCAGCGCAAGGCGGCGGTGGTCGGGGAGTATGGGGCGGTGCTGCAGCTGGGGTGGGCCAGTTCGGTGGTCAAGCGGGGCGACACCGGTTTGGTGACTGACGAGTTGCGGCAGTTGCTGCTGCTGACGCGGCCGGAGGTGGTGTATCTGCACAACCCGACCGACCGTCACGACACCCATGTGGCCTGTTTCTGGCGGGCGATGGAAGCGTTGCGATCACTGCCGGCCGAGGCCCGCCCGCGGAGGGTCTACGGCTGCGAGGTGTGGCGCAAGCTCGACTGGCTGGTGGCGGCGGACAAGCAGCTGCTGCGGGTGGACCAGCACCCCAACCTGGCGCTGCCGCTGGTGGGGGTGTTCGACTCCCAGATCGTGGGCGGCAAGCGCTACGACCTGGCCGAGGACGGCCTGCGCCGGGCCAATGCCACCTATTTTGACTCGCACACCACCGACGGGGCCACGCAGCTCTCCTTTGCGATGGACTTGACGCCGCTGGTGATCAACCCTAGCCTCGACATAAGCGAGTTCACGTTGGGATTTGTCGACCGGTTGCGGGCCGATGTGGAGGAGCGATTGCATCGTTATGGCCCAGGGTCCAGCTACGTTGGTTGAGGAATTGATCAGGGAGTCCGGCCGCCTCAAGGCGCCGGAGGACTATTTCCGTGGGGTCACGTGGGACCGGAGCCTGCTGCCGGACAACATCCTGTGCTTCGACCGGCGGCACCAGGACCACCGCCTGTCCGGTTACGAGGGGATCTCGGCCAAGTCGGGCAAATACGACCAGCACAGCCGGTTCGTGCTGATCCTGCTGCTGGAGGGGGAGGGGGCGATCGGCGTCGAGCAGACGATCCACGAGCTGCAGCCGCACGATGCGATGCTGATCTTCCCGCATCAGCTGCACTATTACACCTACCTGCCGGAGACGTTTCACTGGCTGTTCACGACCTTCGAGGTGCGCCACGGCCAGGAACAGCTGGAGTCGCTGCGCAACCAGCCGCGGCGGCTGGGGCGCGAGTCGCTGTCCTCGGCGCTGCGGCTGGTGGAGCTGTATGGGAGTTGTAAGGACGATGCCGGACCCGACGTCCAGACCGTCGAGGAGGCGCCGCTTTCGGCCGCGCTCGAGTTGCGGCGCCTGCTGTTCGACCTGCGCGAGCAACCGGTGGCCCAGCGCTACGGGCGGATGCAGGACAACGGCCAGAACGCCGACGACATCGTCCACCGGATCAAGCGCTTTGTTTACAGCAACCTCGACCGGGATCTGAGCATCCGCGATGTGGCGGCCCACGTGGGGTTTTCCGAGAGCTACACCCGGGCCGCGTTCAAGCAGCGCATCGGCATCAGTCTCGGCCAGTTCGTGCTGGCGGTGCGACTGACCCATTCAGCCGACCTGCTGCGCCACAGCGACCTGAAGATCGGTGCCATCGGCGAGAAGTGCGGGTTTGACTCGCAGTTGTCGTTCTCACGCGCATTCAAGCGCAGCTTCGGGGTCAGCCCGCGCGACTACCGCAAGAATTTGGCGGCGAAGACCATTTGAGGGTGGGCGCGGGTGGTGGTGGGCATGGGTGCCACCGGAGGATGAACCGGCGCGGAGCGCCGCCGGCCTACGATCATGCCCGAGGCCTGCGCGCAGCACCCATGGGAGCGCGGGCATCCTGCCCGCATGAGGATGAGAAGGATCATCCGCCGGCCATTGCTGGAGAGATTCACGCCATCCCAATGGCGCCCGCATGAGCCGCGCATTGGCCGGGGGGGCGGAATGTTCCCCCTCCATAGGCCCTCAGCGCCATGGGGTCGCCGCGCGCCATCAAGCCGATGACCAAGCCGATATCACGCGGGACGCCCGCCGCCACGGCGGCACCCGATGGGGCTCGGAGCGAGGGCGGTGGTGGCGGGCGAAGGGCAAGTGCGGGTTGGGGCAAGTCGTGCTGGACAATTTTTCGCACACCTGTGCGAAAAATTGTCCAGCACCGGCGGTCGCGGCCGGTTGCCGGAACGGGACGGCTGGCGGGTTGGGGTTGTCGAGGGGACCACCCCCGCCGCGGCCGCGGCCGAAAGGCACCAGGATTGGTTGCTTGTTCGGCAGCGCGAGAGCGCGAGAGCACGAGAGCGTGGATGCAGGCGGGCGCCGGCCTGAATCAGCTTGGTGGGGCGGCGGACTTGCCGCCCCCACCCCGGCAGGGGGTGCCAAAAAATCGACCCGGGGTTGAGTTGACCTGCGCCGACACCCCGGGCGAACGGTCTTCGCAGGCCGGCGTTTGGGCCCGATGAAGCGGTGGCGCGTCGATGGATGCGCCGGCCTTGCGGCGCTTGGCGCTTGAAATTCGCCCCCTTCTCGCAACCTTGCGGCTACTGCACCGGTTTCCACCGGTACTGTTCACACCGCAATCCGCCATGAAGCCCCGTTTGTTCCCCGCCTGCCGTCCCAGCCGCCGTCGTCACCGCAGTTCCTGCCCGGAGCCGGGCTCTGGTCGCTGGCTGGCCTCCGGGTTCGTATGCGCGGGCCTCGCCTGGAGCGCGGTCGCCGCGGCGGCCGACGAGGTGGAATACACCGAGCACGTGCTGCCGATCATGCAGAAATACTGCTTCGAATGCCACAGCGAGCAGGAGGGCGAGACCCGCGGCAGCCTGGCGTTTGACGATCTGGAGGAGGTGGCCGGGTTTTACATCGGTCAATTCGGCATCATCCGCCCGGGCGACGCCGAGAACAGCGACATCCTGAAGAGCATCCTGCTACCGCGCGGGCATGAGGACCGGATGCCGCCCCGCGGTCCCGGTTTGAACGAGGAGGAGATCCAGGTGCTCCAAGCCTGGATCGACGGCGGCGCGGTGATCGCCGGCTGGCGCGACGCCGAGGGCAACCGGCCGGAGATGGCCGAAGGCGATGCCCCCCCGGCCACCACTCCGACCCCACCGGGCGCGGAGCCCGCGCCCACGCC
>SKLO01000385.1 GCA_007123195.1 Verrucomicrobiales bacterium
AACGAGAACGTGCCCGCGCTGTCCGCCGCCGACTCTTCCACCGTGTGCAACTCGCCGATGTCTTGGAATGCGATCTGATCGACATACCAGCCGACGCCGGGGCTGGTCTGCGTAAAGCCGGTGCCGCCCGTGTGCAGGTAGCTGAAGCGGATCAACAGCGGCCGTCCGGCGTAGGCCGCCAGCGACACCGTGCGCAGCGCAAACGATCCCTCACCCGAGCCGCCGGTTCCAGCCTGCTGGTAGACCGGCGTCCAGTTGGCGCCCTCGTCCTCCGACACCAGCACCCTGGCGATCTGGTTCTTCGTGGCCCAGCCAAGCCGGCTGCGAAACGCCAGCACCGCCTCCGGGCCGGGCATGAACTGGCGGTGATAAGTGAAGGTCTCGTCCGTGGCCAGGGTGGGATTGGCAAAGTGATAGGAGGAGGCGCCGGAAAACTTCACGGCGGTGGAAAGGCGGCTGTAGCCTCCCGCGGAAACGCTCTCGCCTCGATCAAGGTTCTCCGCGCCGTCGGGCGGTGCCGCCAGCTCGCGACTGGCGCGCCATTCGTAGTCGGTGGCGCCGCCGACCAGCGAAAACGAATAACCGGTGGCGATCCCGATCCCGGGTGACGCCGGCCCTTCGACCTGCGGGGGCTGGTAGTCGAGCGCCAGGTCCACCTTGACGTTCAGTCCGCCCTCGATCTGGGCAGGCGCGGTGTGGTCGATGCCGGGCCCGCTGAAGTGGACCGGCCTGGTGGCGTCGTCGAGCGGGACCGGGACTGAATAGCCGCCCGAGTTGGCGGTCGCGTGCGGGGCTTCAACCCCTTCCACCGTCACCGTCAGGCCGCCGATGCCCTCGCCGGGGTCGTAGAAACCGTTGCCGTTGACGTCGTAGTAGGCCACGCCCGTCACAAAGGCGCGGTCGGGAAGCCCGCGGGCGAAGATCTGGGTCACGATCTCCGGTCCCAGGCTGCCATTGGTCCCTTCCACCACGCCGATGCCGACCTCGCGATGATGGCCGTGGATGTTCATCCGGTGGCCGCGGCCTGATTGCATGCCGCCGGGGCCGTGACCCCAGTCGACCTGGAACCCCGCGTGCCCGTGCCACACCGAATCTGCGTAGGCGAAGACATTTTCGCCCACGCCGCTCCAGGTGTAGCCGGTGCGGTTCACCCTTTCACCCAGGCCGGCTCCGTCGGAACCGGTGTGTCCCTGGAAATTGTGGTCCAACATGTCCTGCGAGTGGGCGCGGGCCGCTTCCGTCAGCAGCGGGTTCATCGCCAGCGGCGGTCGTGGCGACAGCTGGTTGAACTCGTCCTGCATCATCTCAAGATCGACCCCGAACCATCCGTAGGCCGAGAGCACATCGGGATCATCGGTGAGGGCCAGCCGCAGGCCTTCGGCGGCCGGATCGGCGCGCGCCCGGTTGATCAATTCCAGGTAATACTGCTCGAGGTCCGTCGACCCGTGCTCACCGGCTTCGAGGGGCGAAGGGCCATCGCCGCCGTCATCGGCCGCCGCGCCGGGCGCCGCCGCCATGGCCGCGGCCAGCCACACCCACAGACGGGCGCACGCGCAGGCGCGCCACGACCGGTTCGGTCGGGTCGGCTGGGGCGTGAAGTCCATCATTTGGAACCGGTCTACGGCGCAAATGGGAGTGGACAGGAGGGGCGTCCATGCGGCCATGTTGAGGGTCGGAGGGCCTGCGGTCAACCCAATTGACTGCTCTTTATCGTGGCTTTGAGATCGGCCGCTGAAGGCGGTGGTGGGCGGCCATTTCGGCTTCAGGTGGCCAGGCCCAACGGGCCGTCAGCCCACAGCCCAGGCAACTGGACGGTCTATGGCAGCACTCGCGCCTATGCAGCAGTTGGTGCGTCGAATCAGGGCACGCCCTCGTCGCCCCATCCCCCATCGCCTCAGCCCGGCCTCGCGGACGCCAACCCCCGTAGGGCGGGCCTCCGACCCGCCTGGGGTGCGGGTCGCTCGTCCCCTTCGTCTGCTTCCTTCACGGCTGCTTTCGCCCCCAGCGAATGAACCGCTGGTGGAACGCCCTACGCTCACCGTGCGAACCTCCCACAATCGCGGGTCGGAGGCCCGCGCTACCGGACGGAGGCAGAGGCTCCGCTGGTGCGAAAGCGGCAGCGAGCCGTAGCGCCAACGGCGCGAAGCATACCAGCCGGGCATCGCCCCAGGACCATGCCGTTCAGAAGCGGTGAGGGCTGAAGGCCCGTCCCATGGCATCGATGCCATGGGACGGGCCTTCAGCCCTTGAATTCTTTTTTGACCCGCGAGATCTGGGCCTTGCCCCAGGCTGGTATAGGACGCGCCGTTGGCGCTCCCGACCTGCCGCCCCACTCCCGGCCTCGCGGACGCAGCGATCTTAGGTTGAATTGGCTTCAATTCGACCGGGGTGCGGGTGGTTCGTTCGCCGCGCCCGCTTCATTCACGGCTCCTTCGAACCTGCCAATGGAACCTCAACGTGGTCCCGGCACCAAGCCGTGCGCACGACGCAAACGAGGTCGAATTGCGCCAATTCAACCTACGGGCTGCCGCCCGTTGGCCTGGCCGCTACCGCAACGGCTGCCGCTGGTCGAACAGCCACCGGGCGAGGCCCGACTGATCGTAAGCCGCCGACCAGGCGTCGTGACCGCCGCGGTCGAAGGTGGTCATCCGCGGGGCAAGACCAAGCGCCTTCAGGTGAGCCGCCAGTGCATCAGCTCCATCCACCACCGCCCTGTGATCACCGCGATTGAGGAACAACCAAACGGGCCGGACGTTGTCGGGATGGAAACGTTCGGGCGGCACCGCCCCTGAGATGGCCACGGCGGCGGCGAATGTTGCCGGAAACTTGGCCACGGCATCAAGTGCTCCGTGGGCGCCGCTTGAGAGCCCGGTGACGTAAATCCTGCTCCAATCAATGCCACTTCCCTGCTGCTCGGTGAGGACCAGGTGGCGGATCGCTTCGTGCAGCCGGCGCATCACCACACTTGGTGTGTTCGCGGAATGGGCCTGCCAGATCTCTTCGTCGCCATGCTGCGGAGCCATGAACCAGCAGGGATAACGCTGCTGGCTTCTGGCACTGATAAACACCAGCGGATCACGGTGCTTGAGCTGCCGGACATTGTCCGTGCCCTGCTCCCCTATTCCATGTAAAAACACCACCAGCGGCAGCGGCCGGCCGGTGACGCCCTCCGGCGCCCATAGTTGAAACTGGATGTGCTGGCGTTCAAATCCGGTGCGATGCTCGCGGAACCGCTGGGTTCGATACTCAAGCGACCGGAAGCCCAATTGCTCCAGCTCATCGGCCTCCCGACCCTGCGCAGGTGCCTCGATGATCGTTCCTGATGGCGCTGAAGCCGCGTGCACTCTGGCACGATCATCATCGGTGAGGTCGAGAACCCTGACCCGCACAGGCCGCCGACCGACCGGCTCGAACTCGGCCGCGCCCTGGCCGGCCGCCCGCAGCCGACCCACCAGGGTCCTGCCATCACGGAAATTCCAAGTCCGCACCGACTGGCCAGGGATCGGGATCAGGTGGACGTCTGGAGAAGCCAAGACCGGGGCCGGGCTCGGGCTCGGGGCCGGGGCCGGGCCCGGGTCGCTGGCGGGGGCCGGCGGGCTTGGCAGGGCGGCGCCATGGTCAAGCAGCCACTGCCGGTCGGTGGCTGACAGACGGGCGAGGGGCAGGGTGAACTGCCGATCATCCACCTCAAGGACGACCGAATCCCCGTCGGCTGCCACGGCGGTGGCCTCCACCGTGCGGCCCTGCACGTCCGTCCAGACGCGAGCATCGGTTGCCGCACCATCGCGCGCGGCGGCCGGCCGATCGACCGGAGCGAGCCAGGTAATGAGAAGTGTGGCGGCTACGGCGAAGGCCTGCTTTCCATCCATGTGGCGCAGTCGACCGCGCACGCGTTGGTTCGGTTTCAGGGTCAAAGTGGTGTTGTTCATGGGACTGTGATGATGGGTTTGGATGTGTGGACGAAAACAGTTCAAGGACGCCAAGGAGGTCAGCGGTCACCTCAGGCGGATTCATAAGGGGCTCCCGCAGCCGCGCTGTGGGCTGGCTGGAACATCAGGCCCCAGGCACTGGCAGCGAAAAGCAGGGCGCCGATCGAGGGCACCAGCATCAGGCGCCAGATCGCGATCAGGTGATTCTCAAGGCTGGGCAAGACGCTGAGGGGAAACACAGCCACGATGGCAAGGATGGCGCTGACGGCGAAACCCGCGCACATCGCCATGGCCGCTGCGCTGGGTCCGGTGTCCGCACGCCTCGTCACACTACCGCCAAGACACAGCAGCACCGCCAGCAGCACCGCCAGACACCAGATGCCACCGAACGGGGCGGCCCCATTGACCGACCAACGCCAGACCATGTCGAGCGCCGCGAGCAGGGCGCCTTGGGCGCCCTCCCACCCGCGCTGCTCGAAAGCCGCCCATGAAAAGTCGCTCTCCCCCAGGCCATGCATCAGTCGCCAGCCGGTCCATCCGCCCCAGGCCAGCAGACCCGGCAGCACGACCGGCGGCAGCCACCGGCACGCCGCCCGCGCTCTCGCCGGGAAGGCCGGTCGCGGTTGTGACAGGCCGGCGCATCCGCGCCGAGCCAGCCACAGGCCCAGCCCCATGCCGCCGGCTGCCGCAAGCCACCAAAAGACTCCCTCGTTCTTGATGAGGATTCCTGCCGCCAGAGCCACGCCGCCTTTCCAGAGATCACTTCGCGTCGCCGCCAGCCGCTCGCCGGACGGGTTCACCGCGGTCCCGGGCCGCAGCGCCGACAACGCGCGTATCCATGAAAGGACCGCGAACGTGGTGGTCAGCATTAGCAGCGGCTCGGCGTAGAACATCCCGGCCATTCCCTGCAAGGGACGCGACCACGCCCACAGGCCCGCCAGTATCAACCCGGCGGCCCATGAACCGGACAATCCCACCGCACCGGCCACCAGCAGCACAAGAGTCGCCGCCACCGCCAGGCTGCCGTGCGCCTGCTGAGCGCGCGGAATGAGCGTCACGCCACTGGCACCCGTCATTCCTGCCTCGCCGGCGCTGCCGGCCTCGGCCGCATGGTCGGACGGAGCAGCGGCCGGTGGTGCCGTCCAATTCCATCCCGCCCACACCAGCAGCGGGAACAAGTGCGGGTAGTGGGGGCGGCAGAACTCCCGTCCTGCTTCGGTCAGGACCGCGGCATCCGCCCGCTCCAGCGCCGCGAAAAGCAGCACCTTGTAACCGTGTGTCTGAACCGCCGGAACGTCGAACGGCGTGCGTTGCGCACTGCGCCAGCCATACCACGCCGGTGCGGCCAGCACCGCAACAGCCAGCAGCGCGAGGACTGCCGGGCGGACCCATGAATGCCGCGCCGATCGTGGCCGCAAAACACGCGCTCGCCAACCGCGACCCGTTGCCGGGGCGGCCTTCGGTTCCGATATCGCTGCTTTCCGAGTGGCTGCCCGCGCACGCCCGCGCCAATGGCGCGCTGCCTGCACAGCGCCTGCTGTAACCAGGCACAGACCCCACACCGCCCCACTGGTCGCCAACCACGAAGGGACCGCCACCGCGGTGACGGTGGCCACTCCGGCCCACAGCAGCCAGCCGGCAAGAAACCACCAGATCCCCAGCAGGGTCGCTGCCAGCAGGCGATCGGCGCTCCGGCGCTTTGACCCCCGTCCACGGCCCCCCGCCCGCCCTGAACCCGAACCACACGCGAGCACCCCCAAGCACCCGAATCCCAGCCACACTGCGGCCACGCCCGCGGCATCGCGCAACCCGCTCCGCGGCGCCGGGCTGGGCGGTGCTCCCGCCGCAGCGGACTTGCTGTCGTCGAGATAGCCCGGGCGCACGTGCCACAGATGGCGGCCCGCGGGCGGCATCGCCACCAGGACTTCGGCCTCGGTTTCAGACTGCTCGCTCCGCCCAAGCGCAGAGCGCCAGCGCTTGTCTTCCTGGTCCAGAAACACCACCGCGCCGACATCCGGCCGGGTGATGATCGACCCGGCATCGCTCTCCGCCTCGAGTCGCACGGCCGCCGGGGCCAGACTTCCTGCCATGATGGCCTGCTGCCACTCGATCACCGGATCGATGCGCTGTCCGGGCGAGCGGCCGATGATTTCCGGTTGCCCCGGGAGCCACCAGACCACATGACGGCCGTCGCCATGCAGGCTTGCGGCCGCGTCGCGGCCGTGAATGCGCATGACAGCGGCCAGATTCTTCTCCGAGGGCAGCACGCCCGGTGCGGGGTTCAGCTCTCCCCAGTGCAGCGCCGCGCGCCATTCCGCCGCGACCTCCGGTCCGCGCTGATGAATCGTCCACACCGCTGCCGCCGCCAGCAGCAGCACGGCGCAGAACCGGACCACAGCCATGCGCGTGATCCCCCGGTGCGATCCGCCCCCTCGTGTCGTTCCCGGTGATCCCGCTGGTAACGGGTCCCCCGGATCGGCAGGCGACCCTTCTGGCTGATCACACTTCGCCAATAATTTTGCTTGACCAAGATCACACGAGCCAGCTAAGGAGGGTGCGTTAGTCCCTAACCATTCAGCTTCCCAACCTGCCGCCCGATTATGACCCGACCGCTTACCGCCGCTCGCCGCTCGCCGCTCGCCGCTCGCCGCTCGCCGCTCGCTTTAACGTGATCCGCCATTGGCTGCTGGAACACGGGAATGCCCGCCGTGTCAACCGGTTATTGGACACTCCGTTGCGTGTTCTGTCCACCTCCGCTTCCGCGGCCATCGGCGTGCTGATGGCCATGGCGGCCGGCATCGGAGGCGGAACTGCCGGCGCGGCCGATCAGCATGTGTTCGATCTTGAGTTCGCCCAGGTACAGGTC
>SKLO01000355.1 GCA_007123195.1 Verrucomicrobiales bacterium
ACACCAAACCGCCCGCGGATTGTCCGCGAAGTGCCAAGGCCCCCACAACCCGTGAACCCACCGTCACCTCCATCTCCACGCCCGTCCGGCGAACGCGGCTCACCGGGGACGGTTCGCCCTACCGTTGCCAGCGCATCTCATTCGCCTCGCAAGCGCGAAGCACCCCGCGGGATTGCCTCCCCCGCGGGGTAGGGCGAGGCGTCCCTGCCGAGCCGCGCAGGCCAAACGACCTCCTTTCGCCCCACCACCTCGCATTCCAAACCGCCCGCGTTTTGCCCGCGAAAAGCCAAAGCCCCTGCAAACCGTGAACCCACCGCCACCTCCATCTCCACGCCCGTCCGGCGAACGCGGCTCGCCAGGGACGGCTCGCCCTACCGTTGCCAACGCCATTCATTGTCCTCAATCCACCCAGTGTGCGCCCCTCTCGTCCCCCACGCCCTCTTCCTCTCCACCGCCTCATTCGCCGGCTTCCCGATGCAGCAGGCGGAACCGCTGCGGCAGCAAATCCTCGTCCGGCAGCCGATCCAGGGTCTCCCGGTAGCCGCCGTCCGGCCAGACCACGACAGCGCGGTGAAGCAGGCTCCACAGGCGCGCATGCGGCACCGCGGCAATCTGTGGATGCCTCCATTCCGAGGCCGTTTCAGGGTCGGCGTAAGGATGAAGAAACTCCAACGCCCCACGGATGCTCTGCAGCTCGCCGTCGGGACCATCGTGATCCCACAACGGAATTTCAAAGCGTTCGGCCAGATGAGCCAGCCGCATGAAGCCGTCCAGGTTCATGACTGAATAGGTGAAGGTCAGGGTGCGCCGCAGCTCGTGCGGCTGGGCGCCTTCGGCATTGACCTGGGGCTCCAACCGCCGCTCGGCCACCCGACCAAGGATCTCGCGCGCGGCCTCTGGCTGGCCGACGAACAAGGAGAACACCGAGGCCTGAACGTCATACCAGGTGCCGTGATTGTTGCGCTCGCGCGCCTCGTCGCGGCCGTGCGAACTGGTGAGGAACCAATGCTGGTAGTCGGCAAACCAGCCCCTCAGGGCCTCGAACTCCGCCCCGGGCAACAGCCCGCCGGCCTGCAGCAACAGAATGCAGTCGGGCACCGGCAGCAAAGCGTTGGTTTCAATCAAGCCGATCCCCCTGCCCTCGGTGCGGCCTGGGATCGCCTGCGCATACTCCAGATGCGGGCGCATCGCCGACTCGGAATCGAGGAACCAGTGCCGCAGATGCTCGATGGCGCGCCGGCCGTGTTCCTCGTTGCCTGACAGAAACCATGACAATGTCAGGGCCTCGACCGCGCCGGCCATGCGCGCCAGCTGCGGCCGGTCGAACTCGTCGGCCTCCGGGTTGCGCTCGCCATCGCGGCGGATATAAGGCAGGCCGTCCTCCTTGCCGGGATCGGGCCACCAGTAGATGCCCAGGCTGTAGTAGTCACGCTTGTCGCCGCTCGGCGGCACCCGCTGCTTGTCGAGCACCGACACCAGCGGCTGCTCCATGGCCTCGACGGCATCCTCGGCAAGCCGGTCAAGGGCCGGTCCCAATGATTCGGGCAGGCTGCCGTCATGGTGCTGGCGGCGGATGGTTTTCATCCACTCCCCGTCCCACAACAACAGGCCGATCGGGGCCGGCGGCTCGTCCCCGGCCACCGCGGCCCCACCGCCATCCGCGGCGGTCGCCGTGGTGAGCGGCGGTGACGCCAGCCCTAGCAGGCAGCACCAGCCGACAGCGAGGAAGGACGACAACAGGGCAAACTTCGCGGTCGAAATACGGTGGTGTGGCTCGTTCACAACGGCGAAACGACCCCCGCCACGGATTCTTGCAGCCACCGGTTCAGCCACCAGCGCCCGGCTCCGATCGATCGACGGCCACGCCCGGGCATTGACCTTTTCACGGCGAGTCGCCAGAATGAGGCTTCCGGCAGACCCAATGATCGCGCATCCGCCCCCCTTTATCCGGCTCCTCGCCGCCCTCGCGGCCGTCGTCCTGATCGCCTTGATGGCGGCGCCGATGACGCCGGGCTGGCCCTCCCACGCCGCCGCCGCAGTGCGGATCAACGAGTTCATGGCGTCCAACCGCACCACCGTGGCCGACGAGGACGGCGATTTCGAGGACTGGATCGAGCTGCACAACACCGGCGCCCAGGCGGTCGATCTCGGCGGCTGGGGATTGTCGGACAGCAACTCGAACCCGTTCAAGTGGACCTTCGCCCCCGGCACCGTCATCGCCCCCAACGGCTACCTGCTGGTCTGGGCCTCGGGCAAGGACCGGCCCGGCACCATCACCGGCGGCCTCGACCCGGATGAGGTCGACGGCCTGGTGGTGTGGCTGCGCACCGACAACGCAGGCCTGGACAGCGGCCAGCCGGTCCAGCAACTCAACGACGCCAGCGGCAGCGGCAATCACGCCGCGCAGCCGACCCCCGGCCAGCGTCCGACCCTGGTCCACGACGTGCTCAACGGCCTGCCGGCCCTGCACCTCGACCGCGCTTCCAACCAGCAACTGTTCCTGCCGACCACCGCCTTCAACGGCATGGACGATCTCACCAACTTCACCTTCATCGCCGTCGCCCGCTGGACCGGCGGGGTGCGCTCCGGCCTGTTCGGCGGTTTTCGCGGCTCCAACCTGGCCAACATCGGCAGCAGCGTGTTCGAGATTTCCGACCCCGGTGGCGCCCTGCGGCTGCGGCTGCCGCCCAGCATCGACCTGGTGGAGTCCAATGCCGTCACCTTGAACCAATGGCACCTGCTGGGAACCTCGATGGACGGCAGCGGCGGCACCGGCGCCCGCCTGTTCCGCGACGGCACCGTGCTCGGCAGCGCCAACGCCGCGGTCGGCCGCACCCTGCTGGAGGATTACGACCGCGTGCCGGTCGGCAGCTCGCACGACGACACCCGCACCTTCGGCGGCGACATCGCCGAGGTCCTGATCTACAACCGCAGCCTCTCCAGTGCCGAGCGCAACGCGGTCGAACGCCACCTGGCCGACAAGTTCAACCTGTCGCTCGATCTGCAGACCCTGTCACCGCACACCAACTTCAGCATCGCCGCCGCCGGCGAGCCGTTGAGCCTGACCCGTCCCGACGGCACCCCCGCCGACCATGTCGGCCCGGTCGACCTGCCGCCGGACGTGTCCTACGGCCGCAGCCGCGACGACCCGGAAACCTGGACCATGCTGCAAACCGCCACCCCGGGAGCGTTCAACGACTCCGACCCGCTTCCCGACCCGCTGGCGCCGGTGCAGTGGTCCCATCCCGCCGGCTTCTACAGCGGCAGCTTCAGCCTGCAACTCAGCCATCCCGAGCCCGGCGCCGTCATCGTCTACACCCTCGACGGGTCGGAGCCGGACATCGACAACCTCGACGGCACCGCCTATCAGGTGCGCAACTCCTACAACAGCGGTCCGCTGCTGCCGATGAGCTACACCTCGGAGACCTACACCGGCCCCATCCCGGTCAGCGACCGCAGCGGCGAGGCGAACAAGATCTCCTTCATCTCCAGCACCAGCGACGGCAATCCTGGTTACCTGCCGGTGGAGCCGATCAAGAAGGGCACCGTGGTGCGCGCCCGCGCCTACCTCGATGGCGCCGCGAGTCCCGTGTCGACGGCAACCTTCTTCATCTCCGGACAGCAGGCGTTCGACTACACCCTGCCGATCGTGTCGGTGTGTTTCAACGAGGACGGCTTGTTCGATTACCACCAGGGCATCTACGTCGCCGGGGTGGATCACGTCACCAGCAGCGGCGGGCGCATCTGCAACTGGGGCAACTTCAACCGCCGCGGCCGCGAGGCCGAGCGCCCCGGCCACGTGCAGTTCTTCGAGCAGCAACAACTGGTGCTCGACCAGGGCGTCGGCCTGCGCATCCACGGCAACTGCTCGCGGCGCAACGCCTTCAAGAGCCTGCGCCTCCACGCCCGCCGCGACTACGACACCCGCGACACCATCTCTTACCGCTTTTTTGATGAAACCTTTCCGGGCGCGGTCAACCCGGACAACATCGATCACGACCGGCTGATCCTGCGCTCGCCGAACATCAACGAGCTGGCGTTCAGCCGCCTGTTCCAGCCGGTCTACGAGGGCGTCGGCGGCCGGTTGCGGCCCGCGATCCAGTTCCTCAACGGCGAATACTGGGGCATCTGCATGGTGCGCGACCGGCTCGACGAGAACCACCTCGCGCGCCACTTCGGTGTGGATGAGGACAACCTCGTGATGATCAACATCAAATACGGTCACGAGGTCGATTCGAGCAACCTGCGCGAGTTCGACGTCGACGCCGGCGTGCCCGAGGACATGGAGGATTTCCAGGCCATGCGCGCGTTCATCATCGGCAATGACATGGCCGACGAACAGCACTTCGCCCAGGCGCGCGAGCTGCTGGACCTCGACTCGTTCATCGATCACCTGGTCCTCAAGATCTTCGCCGGCGACGACCATTACGCGCCCGAATATGTGTTCTGGAAGGCGCGCCAGCCCGAGGGACCTGACTTCGGCGACGGCCGCTGGCGCGTCATCGTCAAGGATTTCGATTCCACCCTGAACACCGCCAACTACGTCGCCGGCCTGGCCAACGGCACCCATCCGCGGCCGTTCGGCCATGAGGTCTTCACCAGCCTGCTGGCCAACCAAACCTTCCGCCACGCCTTCATCAACCGCTTCGCCGACCTGCTCAACGCGCACTTCCTGACCGCCCGTTTCGAGCAGGTGATCCACGACGCGTTCAACCAGGTGGCGCCCTACTGGAGCGAGGTGGAGGCACGATGGGCCAACACCAACGTCAGCAACCCGAACCGCCCGTTCACCACCACTCATCGCAACAACCTGCTCAACTGGGCCAACCAGCACCCCGGGCGCCAGCGTTTCCATCTGCGCCAGCACTTCAACCTCTCCAGCAACCGCAACCTCACCGTCGACGTGTCCTCTCCCCAGCACGGCCGCGTGCGCGTCAACACCATCGAAATCAGCGGCGACACGCCCGGCCTCTCCGACCAGCCCTATCCGTGGAACGGCATCTACTTCCACGATGTTCCGGTCGCCGTCACCGCGGAACCGGCGCCCGGCCACCAGCTTGCCGGCTGGCAGCTCAACGGCGGCGGCGATCTTGTCTCCACCGATTCCCAACTCACGCTGGCCATGACCTCGGACACGGAGGTTGTCGCGGTGTTCGAGCCGGCGCCAACCATCCACCAGTGGACTTTCGACAGCGAAACCAGCTTCCTCGATCCTGACACGACCACCGGCGGTGCCTCGCTGGTCATCGATCCCGAGCCCGCCACCGAGGTGCTGCGCAACACCGCCGCGCAGGGTTTCGATTCACCGCACCTGCGGGTCAACAACCCTCTCGGGGCAACCTTGTTGTTCAACGTGCCCACCACCAGCTTCGGTGCCTTCACCCTGTCCTACGACACCCGTCGCTCCGGCCAGGGCGCCGGTCAGCAGCAGATCGAATACACCCTCGACGGCAGCCAGTGGATTGACCTGGCCGTCTACGATGTCTTGAATGCCGATCCCCAGCCGCAATCGTTCGACTTCTCCCAAATCGAGCAGGCCTGGGACAACGACCAGTTCGCCGTGCGCATCACCTTCATCGAGCAGGGCGGCGGGACCGCAGGCAATCACCGCTTCGACAACTTCACCCTCGCGGGCATCATCCTGCCCGGCGAGGGCGGCCCCCCCGCTTCCCTGTCGTTCCATCCCCTGCCGGTCGGCCTGCAAAGCGGCGACCCCGTGCCGCCGGTGGTGGTCCGGGTGATCGACGACGCCGGCTTGCCGGTCACCGACTTCAACGGCCCGGTCACCATCGCCCTCGCCGCCGGCAGCAACGGCGAATTGCTCGGCACGCTCACCGTCGACGCGGTCGACGGCGTGGCGGTGTTCGACGACCTGACCATGAGCGCCACCGGCGCGGTCCGGCTGGCGGCCTCCATCGCCGGCATTGATCCGGTCGCGTCCGCCGAACTGCGCGTGCTAACGCTTACCGAATTGATCCTGCCCCGCTTCATCCAGGGCGATCAGAACGCCGACAACGACAATCTCGACCGCGTGCCGTTCGCCTGGCAGGCGCGCATCGACGGCCTCGCGCCCCACTCCACCTATCGTTTTGCCAACCGCATCACGGTTGAATCCGACGACGCCGGCAACGACGGCGCCGGCAACATGATCTTCATCACCGGCACGGGCGACGACGACTGGATCCGCACCACCTCATCGCCGCGATTCCAGCCGGACGACCTCGGGAGCCGGCACCACACGTTCACCGCCGACGGCGCCGGATCGTTCACCGGCTGGTTCGTCACCGAGCCCAGCGGCAACGCCCGCTTCACCCCCGGCAACAGCGTGCGGCCGCGGCTGCTGCTCAACGACGGCGCCGGCGGCACGGACGTGGCGCTGATCCTGACAACCACCCAATCCGCGACCGTGATGCGCTTCGGCCCGCAGCCGGACGAGGGCACCGGCATCGTCGGCACCGGCATCGTCGGCACCAGCAGCCACGGCGCCCGCCACATCGCCGTGCTCCACGACGACTCCGCCGGCGACGGACGCCCGTTGGCCGCCACCCCGGTCGAGATCACCGGCGCTGGCACCGACGATCGTTACGCGGCCTTCTACCACGACATCGTCGCCACCAGCCCAGGTCACTGGGGAACAATCCTGCCCAACACCCTGCCCGGAGGCCTGCGCCGGATTGAGGTCCGCTCGGCCACCGACGGCGCCCTGCTCGATGAACGGGTCGAGCCGGATGGTGTTGCCGGCACCATCGATCCCGACGGCGGCCTGACCCCGATCCTGCTCGACGTCGACG
>SKLO01000310.1 GCA_007123195.1 Verrucomicrobiales bacterium
CTGCCCTGTCAATGGACCTGAATTGGAAATTGGCGACTGGAGATTCGATCCGTAACATTGACCGGCGGCAACGCGTTCTCACCGTTCCCGCCACGTCCGCCGCAGTGGTGATGTCCCACCGCTGCGCAAGGGCCCACACCGATCCGTTCCGCTCATGAACCCCATTGCCCCCGCCGCTCCCACGTCCGGCCCGTTCCTCAAACCCGCCACCCCGGCGACCGATCCCGCCGCCAGTCGCCGCCGCACGACCGGTGGCCACCGCCGCCGGTGGCTGTCGACCGGGCTCGGCCTGGCTGCCGCGTTGACCCTCGGCGCCGGAGGGCTGCCCCTGCCGAGCGCCGCTCAGGATCTGCCGCCGCAGCCAGCCGATCCCGCGGTCGTGCCGGTTTACATCGGCACCTACACCAGCGGCGACAGCGAGGGCATCTACCTGTATGAGTTCAACACCGAAACCGGCGTCCTGCGCCAGGCCGGACTCGCCGCCCCCCTGACCAACCCCTCGTTCCTCGCCTTCCACCCCACCGAGCGCTGGCTGTATGCGGTCTCGGAGGTCGCCCAGTTCGAGGGCGGCTCAACCGGATCGGTGGCCGCGTTCGAAGTCAACGACGACGGCACCCTGGAGTTGCTCAACCAGGTCGCCTCCGGCGGCGGCGGCCCCTGCCATCTGGTGGTCGACGCCACCGGGGCGGCCGTGCTGGTGGCCAACTACGGCGGCGGCAGCGTCGCTTCGCTGCCGATTCTGGACGACGGCCGGCTCGGTGACGCCGCCTCGGTCCATCAGCACGAGGGCTCCAGCGTCAACGAGCGCCGCCAGCAGCGCCCCCACGCCCATTCGATCAATCTCTCGCCCGACAACCGCTTCGCCTACGCCGCCGATCTGGGCATCGATCAGGTGCGCATCTATCGGTTCGACTCCGAGTCCGGCCGACTCGAGGTCAACGACCCGCCCGGCGTCGCCCTGCCCCCCGGCTCCGGACCGCGGCACTTCACCTTCCATCCCAACGGCCGCTTCGCCTGGGTGATCAACGAACTGCTCAGCACCGTCAGCACGTTGTTGCACGATGCCGGGACCGGCGCCATGACGGTCACCGACGGAGTCAGCACCCTGCCGGAGGGGTTTGATGGCAACAACTCCACCGCCGAGGTCGTGCTGCACCCGAACGGCCGGTTCCTCTACGGTTCCAACCGCGGCCACAACTCGATCGCCGTGTTCGCGGTCGATCCCGACGACGGCTCGCTGGAGTTCATCGAGCACCAGCCCACCCTGGGCGATCACCCGCGCAACTTTGTCATCGATCCAACGGGGCAGTGGCTGATCGCGGCCAACCAGAACAGCGACAATCTCACCGTGCACCGCATCGACCCGACCACCGGCCGGCTCGAACAGGTCGGTCAACCGGTGGCCGCCCCCAGCCCCAACTGCGTGCGCTTCACCCCCACCCGCTGAGCGCCGGGTCAGTCTGAATTCCCTGTCGAGGGATGCCCAATTTTTATTTGCATACCAATTTAGTGTAGTATAGAACAATCCACCATGAAGCTGACCAAGAAAGGGGAATACACCCTGCGCGCCATGATCCAGCTCGGCATCGCCGGCCGCGTCGGGCGCGACGTGCTGTCGGTCCCCGAGCTGGTCGAATCCAACCGCCTCCCCTACAAGTTCGTCGAACGCATCCTCGGCGAACTGCGCGGCGCCGGTTACATCGAAAGCCAGCGCGGCAAGGACGGCGGCTACCGCATCGCCAAGCCCCTCGACCAGATCACCATGGGCGAACTGGTGCGGCTGATCGACGGTCGCCTGGCACCGATCGGCTGTGCCAGCGAAACCGAATACGCGCCCTGCAGCTGCCCCGACGAGGACCACTGCGGACTGCGCATGCTCATGATCGACGTGCGCAACGCCATCGCCCGAATCCTCGACCGCTACACCCTGCACGACGTCGTCGAGGTCACCCTGCGCAAGATGCTGCGCGACGGCGCCGCGCCGCCATTCTCCTGCAGCGAACCGCCGTCCGAGCCCGATCGCCGCCCGGACCGGCCCGCCGATCCGGCCGACGGCTTCCTCGCCGGACTTGGCATCGGCACCGATGACCGTATTCCAGAACCCGCCACCCCGACAAGACCAGCATGAGAGCGTCCGGATCCGAGACTCAAGCCCCACCCGCAGCCGGTTTCCATGCCGACCATGCCGACCTGCCATCGACCGAAGTCTGGATCGACCGGCTTCGGCACCACCACTCCGGTCACGCCGATCTGCCGCGACGCCACGGTCGCCGGGCCGTGCTCGCCCTCGCCGGCTCAGCCGCCCTGGCACTGGCGGCATGCGGCGGATCCGACGGCGACGGCCGCACCCTGCTCAACGTTTCCTACGATCCCACCCGTGAACTTTACGCCGAGTTCAATGCGGCGTTCATCGAGCACTGGCGGGAGCAAACCGGGGAGACGATCTCGATCGAAATGTCGCACGGTGGTTCCGGTCGCCAGGCCCGCGCGGTCATCGACGGCATCGGTGCCGACGTCGTCACCCTGGCCCTGGCCGCCGATGTCGAGGCTGTCCAGCAGGCCGGTCTGATCTCGTCCGCCGACTGGCAGCAGCGGCTGCCGGCCAACAGCGCGCCCTATCAATCCACCCTGGCGTTCCTGGTCAGGAAGGGCAATCCCAAAAACATCCGGGACTGGGGCGACCTGGTCCGCGAGGGGGTCGATGTCATCACGCCCAACCCCAAGACCTCGGGCGTGGCGCGCTGGAACTTCCTCGCCGGCTACGGCTGGGCACTGGAGGAGTTCGGCGGCGACGAGCAACAGGCGACCGACTTCATCCGCCGTCTCTACCAGAACGTGCCGGTGCTGGACACCGCCGCCCGCGGCGCCTCCACCACCTTCACCGAGCGCCGCATCGGCGATGTGCTGATCAACTGGGAGAACGAGTTGCTGCTCGCGCTCAAGGGCGGCGGCGATGACTACGAAATCGTCGTGCCCAGCCTCAGCATCCTCGCCGAACCGACCGTCGCCCTGGTGGACGCCAACGTCGACCGCAGGGGCACCCGCGACGTCGCCGAGGCCTACCTTGAGTTCCTCTATTCGGACCTTGGCCAGGACCTCGCGGGAAAGCACTTCTACCGGCCGAGCAACCCTGAGTTCCTGGCGAAATACGCCGACCAGTATCCTGACCTGAGGCTGTTCACCATTGATGAGGTGTTCGGCGGCTGGACCCGGGCCACCGAACGGTTCTTCGCCGACGGAGCCCTGTTCGACCAGATCTATCTCGAATAGGCGGCACCGGACCTGGCGGGCCGGCCGTCCCGCCGGAGATGCGATTGCCGGCCCCCGCGAACCGTGCGCGGGGACCGGCCCTTCGCCACCCGACTCCTGCCTGACACAGAAACCACCATCCGTCGCCGACTCCCCGATTTGCCTCAGGGCCGTGTCACAACGTCGATCAGCCCTGTTCCCGACGGTGCCAACCGAGCAACGCCACGCATGAACTCCGAAGCCGCGAACCAGCGCACCCAGGCTGCCCCGGATCCGAAACCCGACAAGGCACGCCGCCTTTCCCGCCGTGTGATCCCCGGCTTCGGGCTGTCGATGGGCATCACCATCACCTGGCTGACCCTGATGGTGCTGATCCCGCTCGCGGCCGTCTTCATCCGCACCTCGGGCATGGGCTGGGAGGAGTTCTGGCGCGCTGTCACCAGCCGCCAGGTCGTTGCCTCCTACAAGGTCACCTTCGGCGTGTCGCTGCTGGCGGCCATGACCAATGCCGTGTTCGGCTTCATCGTGGCCTGGATCCTCACACGATACAGATTCCCCATGCGCAAGCTGGTCGATGCCCTGGTCGACCTGCCGTTCGCGCTGCCGACCGCCGTCGCCGGGCTCGCCCTGACCGCGCTTTACGCCGAGACCGGCTGGCTCGGTCAGTTGTTCTACCCGCTCGGCATTGAGACCGCCTATTCCCGCACCGGCATCTTCATCGCCCTTACGTTCATCGGCCTGCCGTTTGTGGTGCGCACCGTCCAGCCCGTGCTGGAGGATTTCGACCGCGAGGTCGAGGAGGCCGCCGCCTCGCTCGGCGCCGGCCGTCTGCGGACCTTCGTGAGCGTCGTGCTGCCCGCGCTGGTGCCGGCCCTGTTGACCGGCTTCGCCCTGGCCTTTGCCCGCGCCGTCGGTGAATACGGCTCGGTGATCTTCATTTCCGGCAACATGCCGATGCGCACCGAGATCACCCCGCTGGTCATCGTCAAGCACCTGGAGAACTACAACTACCCGCACGCCACCGCGGTCGCGTGCGTCATGCTGGTCGCCTCCTTCGCCATGCTGCTGGTGGTGAACCTGCTGCAGCGCTGGAGCGAATCGATCGGCCAGGCGCGCGGCTGATCGGACGGCGTGACCGCCCCCCCGGATCCGGCTGACAAACCATTTATTTTTCATTTCCCATGGCAGGCATCATTACCAGAGCAAGCTCACCACCACCACCGGCCCCGGCCACCAGCGCCAGGGCCGCCACCGCCGAACCCGCGTGGATTCGCTGGCTGCTGATCACCATTGGCGTCGGGTTTTTGGTGTTTTTTCTCCTGCTGCCGCTGGTGGCGATCTTCCATGAGGCGTTCAAGCGCGGGGTCGCGCTCTACTTCGCCACCTTCCAGGACCAGTATGCCCTGCATGCCATCCGCATGACCCTGACCGTGGCCGCCATCTCGGTGCCGCTGAACCTGTTGTTTGGTCTCGCCGCCGCGTGGGCGATCACCAAGTTCACGTTCCGCGGCAAGAGCCTGCTGGTCACGGTGCTCGACCTGCCGTTCGCGGTGTCACCGGTCATCGCCGGACTGATGTTCGTGCTCATCTTCAGCACCACCCACGGCTGGCTGGCCGATCCCCTGCGCAATGCCGACATCCAGATCATCTTCGCCTTGCCCGGCATCGCCCTGGCCACCGTGTTCATCACCCTGCCGTTCATCGCCCGCGAGCTGATTCCGGTGATGCAGGCCCAGGGCCGCGACGAGGAATACGCCGCGCTCACCCTCGGCGCCGGCGGCTGGCGCACCTTCCTGACCGTCACCCTGCCCAACGTCAAGTGGGGCCTGTTCTACGGGGTGGTGTTGTGCAACGCCCGCGCCATGGGCGAGTTCGGCGCCGTCGCCGTCGTGTCCGGCAACATCAAGGGCCGCACCAGCACCATGCCGCTCTACATCGAAACCCTTTACTTCGAATACCAGAGCGCGGCGGCGTTCGCCCTGGCCTCGGTGCTGAGCCTGCTGGCCGTCGCCACCCTGGCCCTCAAGAACTTCATCGAATGGCGCGCCGCCCGCGCCCGCTTCAAGGCCTGAGCGCGGCACGACCGCGCCCCGATCACCAGCCAATTCCGCATCACATGAGCATCACCGCCAGCAACATCAACAAGACCTTCGGCGATTACCGTGCCCTGATCGACGTCAACCTCGAGGTTCCCGAGGGCAAGCTGGTGTCCCTGCTGGGGCCGTCCGGTTCCGGCAAGACCACCCTGCTGCGCATCCTCGCCGGACTTGAGTTCCCCGATGACGACGGCGGCGGCAGCGTGAGCTTCCACGGTGTGGACGTCACCCGCACCACCGCCGGCAAACGCGGCGTCGGCTTCGTGTTCCAGCACTACGCCTTGTTCCGCCACATGACCGTGGAGAACAACGTCTCCTTCGGCCTGCGCGCCAAGCCGGCGCGCCAGCGCCCTGACAAGGCCGCCATCAAGGCCAGGGTGCGGGAGCTGCTGCAGCTGGTCCAGCTCGACGGACTGCAGCAGCGCTACCCCAGCGAACTGTCCGGCGGCCAGCGCCAGCGCGTGGCGCTGGCGCGCGCCCTGGCGGTGGAACCCAAGGTGCTGCTGCTCGACGAGCCCTTCGGCGCGCTCGACGCCAGGGTGCGCAAGGACCTGCGTTGGTGGTTGCGCAAGTTCCAGGAGGAGATCGGCATCACCACCGTGTTCGTCACCCACGACCAGGAGGAGGCGCTTGAACTTGCCGATTCCGTGGTGGTGATGAACAACGCCAGGATCGAACAGGTCGGCGATCCTCAGACCGTCTACGACCGGCCGGCTTCCCCATTCGTCTACGAATTCCTCGGCGACGTCAATCGCATCGACGGCCTCGGACCGGCCGGCGTTCCGCTTTACATCCGTCCGCACGAAATCCGGTTGTGCTTCGCCGCCGAGGCCCCGGTCGCGCGCAGTGCCCGGGTGTTGCACCTGTTCGCGGCCGGACCCACAGCCCGGGTCACCTTGAAACTCGATGGCAGCGACCGGCCGCTGACGGTGGATGCCACCCGCGAGCAGGTGGACGACATGGCGCTCCAACCCGGTGACGTGGTCGGCGTGCAATGGCCCGGGCAGATCGAACGAGCCGCACCGCCGGTGTCGTGACCCTTTCCAGCCGTCGAGAGCCGTGGCACCATCATCTGAGTCATCATCGGAGAAACCGGCCACATTGCCCACCCGGAAACCTTCCAGAGTTGTCGGCAGGATGAAGCGGATGAAGTTGATCCATCGATCCTATTCCCGTTCATAGGGTAAATCACTGAGCCGCCGTCCCCACTGCGCTTCCATCGACACCCGCAGCAGTTCATCCACCCACGACCCGCCGTGCGGTCCAAGGAAACTCATGCCGCTCTCGTAGCTGGGCTGGTCGTATAGCTCGTCCGGCAACACGTAGCCCAGGTAGTTGCCGTTGAAACAAAGCGGCACCAGCTCCACGCCCTCGACCTCGCCCCGCAGCCGCCACGGCTCGGTCAGCATCGCGCTCACCTCCACTGGCAAACCCACCAGCAA
>SKLO01000292.1 GCA_007123195.1 Verrucomicrobiales bacterium
CGCTTCAACGCGGTCGAACCACCACTCGATGCGGCGACCCAGGGTCTGGAAGTGTGCCACTGCGTTGCGATGGCTGACGCCCTTGATCAGCAGGTGGTAACTGGTCCCCGGCAGCAGACCGCTGACCGGCAGAACCATCACCTCATGCTCGAAATCCGGCTCAGCCTTGCCAGCCATGACCACCGCGCGGACCACGCTCGAGGACCGGAATTCACGCCCCTTCGGCCCATTGCGGTCCGGCTCGCTGGCTCCCAGCAATACCATCGGGCAGATGGCCTCGGCCGAGCGGAACCGGACGACCGCATAAGTGCCGGCGGCGTCCACGCGAATGTCCGAAAATTGCCGCAGCCCCCCGGCTGGCCGTTGCCAGCGTGATCGTGCGCCATCGGTGTTGAGGCTGGATGAAATCATCTTGGTAAGGGGGGTAGGGCTTATGAGTGCATGCAATCACCGCATAAGCTACAATAATGCTTCCATGGGTGTTACGTTGCTGCGCTTCCCATTTTATGCAAAAAACGTCAATAGTCTGACAGTGGGAGATGTTCGGCTATTCAAAATCAACCACTTAAAGGCAAAAAACCCTACCCCTGACCCGGCCCAAATGCTTCCTCGCACCTTTCGCGGCGCTCCGAAGGATCCCACCACACTGCGCACTTCTGCCCAGTTGCCCAGTTGCCCAATGAATTGGACGGCCCTTACAGTTCCGCTCGATCGGTCAGTTGCTGGCACCCGAAGTGACCCCGGACGCCCGCAGGACCGCCGCGTGCACCGCGACATCGTGGTCGGCGTCCCACCACAGGGGTTGCCGCCCGCGGATGGCGTTCCCCAAGGCGATGAACTCTCCGCCATAGCGCCCGTGTTCCATTGGCAGATGGAGTTCATGCCGGCCGGCCGCATGCCCGGGCCGGTCGTGCTCCAGCATCAACACCGCGCGCCCCGATTCCAACGGGGCGACCTCGATGAAGCCGGCCGTGCCGGCCACGCCAAAGCGTCGGCGCGGTCCGCCGAACGGATCGGCGTGATGACAGCGAACGACCGCATTGGCGCCCTTGGCCGGGTATTCAAGGACGGCCAGTTGGTTGTCTTCGAACCCGCCTTCGGCACCGGTCGCGGTGGGGGTCGCCACGGCATGGATGCGCTCCGGCTTGCCGAGCACCGTCATCACCGCATCGATCAGGTGGCAGCCCAGCTCGAACATGCCCCCTCCCGGTAGGGCAGCCAGCTGCCGGCGTTCGGTCGCGCTCGCCCGTTTGCCCATGGAGGCGTCTACTTCAATCACATCGCCCAGCCAGCCCTCGCGCACGATTTCGAACAGGAATTCAAACATCGGCTGGTGGCGCAGCATGTAGCCCATCTGCAGGATTAGTCCGCGTTCCTCGGCCAGCCGCCGCACCGCCGCGAACTCCTCATGGTCAAGGCCGCCCGGCTTGTCGAGGTGGACGTGGGCGCCCGCTTCCAGCGCCCGCCGGGTCATCTCCGGCGCCTCCTCAATGTCAGTCTCGACCAGGATCAGATCCAGATTCGGCAGGTCAAACAGCGCTTCGGGCTCGACCGTCTCAATCCCGGCGAAGGCCTCGCGCCCGGCGGCGGCACGGCGGCGAGCCGGATCGCTGTCGCTCCAGGCCACGACCTCAAACCGGTCGGCCAAGGCGCGCACGGCCTGCAGCTTGCCGGCGGCGTGTGGATGGGTGGTGCCGATTTGGGCCACGCGCAGGCGGTCGCCGTCAGCCGGCTCGGATTCGGACTCAACAGCCCGGGCGCGGCGTGACTGCCAGGGACCGACGGCGCCGGCCGCCAGCAGCGGCAGAAATTTCCTGCGGGTGATGAAATCGGGGGACGATGGATTCATGGCGGAGCCCGGCCCGGGGGATTGATGTCGGCAAACCGGCACGGCATCTTGCCACCGTCGGCGGGATCGGGCAAGCCGCGCTCGCAAACCGGGATCGGGACCAGGTGGGCCGGAGCGCGGCGAATGAGGCATTTCCATCCAAATGCGCTGCGGTCTTGTCAAGCACCGGCCGGGTCCGGTAGACTGGTCCCCGCGTAATGAACTCCGAGATGAAAATGAAAACCCGATTCCTCCTCAGAATGGCCGGCAGCCTGGGCTTGGTGCTCGGCTTGTTGTGGGTCAATCCCCGCCCCCTGTCAGCCAATCCCAACGCCCCGTTGCAGCAGCTGTATGAAGAGGGCATGGCGGCCCTGGATGCCGGCAACTTCGAAGAGGCCATGCTCAAGCTGGGACGGGTGCTGGAGGCGAGACCGGATCACGCTCGCTCACGCGCCGCGTTCCAGCGCGCTCAGCTGCAGATGGCCACCGATCCGGGCCGCAACTACCGGCGCCAGGTGGCCTCGCTGGTGATGCGCGAGATCGATGTCCAGGACGTCACCATGAGTGAGTTTGTCGACTACATCCGCGCCACCGTCGCTGCCGCCCAGGAGGACGAGGAGGAAGTCTTCGTGCCCAACATCCTGTTGCAGGGCGAGGGAGTGAACCGCCACCGGTTCACCTTGCGCCTGCGCAACATCCCGCTTGACGAGGTGCTTCGAATGGCGGGACAGATGGCCGGTGTCGACTTCCGCTACGATCGCCATGCCATCTTCGGCACCGCAGCCGGGGGGGACGCTGCCGAGCCCGAGCCGGCGTCCGCCCCCTGAGTCCGCGCCCGAATCCCGGGCCGATGAGGCTGAGCAGACCGGTCGGACCACAGTCTGGATCACTGGCGGTGCCGGTGATTTGGCGCGCGCGACGGCGGCGGAGTTCGCATCCCATGGCTGGCGGGTCGTGGCTCCACCAAGGCAGCAGTTGGATGTGACCGATCGCGCCGGCGCGCGGGCCTGGGTGACCGCGGCGCAACCGGCGTGTGAACTGCTGGTTCACAATGCCGGAATCCGATTGGACCGACCGCTGGCGCGCCTGACGGAGGCCGATTGGCACCAGGTGATTGACGTCAACCTGTCTGCGGCACATCGCCTGAGCAAGGCCATGGTGGCGCGGTGGCGCCAGTCAGCTCGACCCGGGCACCTGATTTTCATTGGCTCCCATTCGGGTTGCTACGGGGTGGCCGGGCAGGCCAATTACGCCGCCGCCAAGGCCGGGCTGTGCGGCCTGGCCAAGTCGCTGGCGGCCGAACTGGGAGGTGAGGACATCCGGGTGAACGTGGTCCTGCCAGGCTTTTTGGAAACGCGAATGACGCGCGACCTGTCGCCTCGTGACCGCCGCCGCCACTTGCAGCGCCATGTGCTGGGCCGCTTCAACCAGATTGAGGATGCGGCCGGGTTCATCCGCTTCCTGCATGGCATGCGCCACGTGTCCGGCCAGGTGTTTCAGCTCGATAGCCGGATCGACAGCTGGGCCTGAGGCCGGGCCGATGGCGCGAAATACGTTGGAGTAAAGAAATCAGGATTTTCCTGAATCCGTTGGCCTCGGATTTGCGCTTAGAATGGCAACGTGGTGGTGAACGCTCGATGTGTGAGACCCCGGACATCCCCGGCTTGCTCAACTTCAAAAGCCAATCGCCAACCTCGAAGCTCCAATTCAAGTCGATTCTTTCTTCTCTAGTCGATGTCTCGCCAGTCGTCCTTTCATCGCCACCCGGAAGCCTGCAACCGATCCCTCGAACGGGGGCCATCCGCCGGGGCGCAAGGCCGTGGGGATGACTCGGATGAGGTTTCCAATCCATTGCTGCGCGAGCATCTCACGCGATTGAGGTCGGGCAGGCGCCGTCGCCGCCGTCGCCAGTCTCAAGATGTGCCGCGTCCGCAGGCACCTCCGGTGCAGACGGCTGCGGTGCTTCTGGTGTTGTTCGGCATGGGGTTGGGGCTGTTGCTGACGGCTGTGGTGGTGTTTGGCTACTTCATGCTGCGTTCCTGAGGCGGCGGGGCTGCAACCGTGCGCTCTGCGCTGCGGTGCCGACCGGCCGCGGCGGGCGGAGGGTGCTCGTTGGTGGAACGGCAGCCGTCGACTATGCGGCCAGGCCGCAACGCCGAAGCAGCGCCTCCGGATCGGGATCGCGCCCCATGAAATCACGGAACAATTCCGCCGGGTCCTTGCTGTTGCCGCAGCTGAGCACCGTGTCGCGCAAATGCCGGCCGATCTCGGCGCTCAGCACGCCATGTTCCTGGAAGCGGGTGAAGGCGTCGGCGTCCAGCACTTCGGCCCACTTGTAGGAGTAGTAACCGGCCGCGTAGCCGGTGGCATGGCCGAACAAATGGGTGAAACGGCGCGCCATGCTCGGCGGCCGGGTGCGGGTCGGCACCTGATAGTCGGCCAGGATCTCGGACGACAGCTCATCGAGATCCCGCGCCTCGCCCGCGGCGTGGCGGATGTGCAGTTCCATGTCCAGCTTGCCAAAGCTCAGCTGACGCATCATCGCCAGCGCGGCGTTGTAGTTGCGAGCAGCCAGCATCTTGCGGAACAACTTGTTGGGAATCGGCTCGCCGGTCTCGTGGTGCCGGGCGAAAAAATCCAGACTTTCGCGCTCCCAGCAGAAGTTCTCCATCAGCTGCGAGGGCAGCTCGACAAAGTCCCAGGCGACGGCGATGCCGTTGAGCGAGCGCACCGGCACCTGGCCAAGCAGGTGGTGCAGCAGGTGACCGAACTCATGGAAGATGGTCTCCACTTCGCTGTGACTGAGCAGGGCCGCCTTGCCGTTGACTGGTGGGGTCATGTTGCCACAAATGTAACCCAGGTGCGGCTCGCGCTCGTGCCCCGGCGCGGCCGGCCGGCCGGTCCGCAGCACGCCCATCCAGGCACCCGAGCGCTTGCCGTCGCGCGGGTGCCAGTCCGCGTAAAACGATCCCAGATGGACTCCTTGGGCGTCGCGCAGCTCGTAGAACCGCACCTCTTCGTCCCACACCTCGACCGGGCCGCTGTCATACGGCCCCAGCGCGCGTGCCGGCAGTTGGCCGCCGGTTTGGTCCGGGTCACGCACCACCACCGTCTCATGCTCGCGGATACGGACGTCGAACAGCAGTTCAGCCAGCCGGAACATCCCATCGAGCACCCGGCGGATGGGAAAATAGGGACGCAGCTCCTCCTCGTCAAGGTCAAACAGGGCACGCCTTCGTTGCTCGGCCCAGTAAGCGACCTCCCACGGCTCCAGCAGGTCGGCCGGCTGGTGCAAGGTGTCGGCCTTGAACTCCTGCAGGTCGATGACCTCGCGCTGGAACGCCTCGCGGGTGCGGTGGTGAAGATCCTCAACAAACTTCAGCGCTGCCTCGCCGGTCCGGGCCATGCGGCGTTCGAGCACCAGATCGGCGAAGTGCGGCTTGCCCAGCAACTCGGCCTTGCGCTGACGCATCTTGAGAATGGTCCAGACCAGCTCACTGTTGTCGTTGGGCTCCTCGGCACCCACCAGCGCCGATGCCTGCCAGATCTGGCGGCGGATGCCCTCGTCCCGCACGTGCTCGAGAACCGGGATCATCGACGGCGCCTTGAGGGTGAAGCGCCACTTCGGCTGGTCCTCGCTGCCGTGGCCCTTTTCAAGCGCACTGACCCGCGCCGCCTCCTTGGCCGAGGCCGGCAGCCCTGCGATCCGCTCCTCGCCGTCGACGATCAACTCGAACCGGTTGGTCGCGTCCAGCACGTTCTCGGAATACTTCTGCGTCACCCGCGTCAGTTCGATGTTCAGTTCGGCCAGTTCCTGCTTCTTGGCCGACGGCAGGTCGGCGCCGCTCTGCCGGAAGTCGGACATGGTCTCCTCCAGCGCCCGGGCGCGGACCGGGTCCAGTTCGCGGGCGGACTCGGTGCCGGCGTAGGTCTTGATCAGATCCCACAGGGACTCGTTGAGCGGCAGGTTGGAATGAAACCGGGTGACCTCCGGAAGGATCTCGTTGTAGGCCTCGCGCAACGCCGGCGAGTTGTCCACCGAGTCCAGGTGCGACACCAGCGAGTGAGCCCGCTCGACCTCTTCCACCGCCTCGTCCAAGCCCTCGATCACGGTCTCAAACGACAACTTCGATCGGTTGAGACCGCACAGTTCATCGATGCGTTTTTCGGCATCGGCCAAGGCGGCCCGCAGGTCGCCGACCACGGACTCGGGCCGCAGGTCGGACCAGCGGGGATGGAAATCTTCGCGGAGAAACGGTTTGTCAGTCATGGCTGGTGGAAAAGGAAAACGGCTGGCTGGTCGCGGTGGGCGGGCCGAAATGGCAGGCCTCCCGGGATGCCGGGCGCCGGTCGAACGGCCGTGGACGCCGTCACCGGCGTCAAACCGCCCGGCGACCGCCCGGCGCACGTGCGCGAGAATATGTCCAGCCAGTCCGTGATTGCAATCGGCGGGTAACTTGCACGACCGGGGCGGCAGAGGCCACGGATGACCAGGCGCGCGGGCTCAAGCACAGCACGGCCCGCAAGTAGATTTCTACAAAATGTCTGACCCTTTGTTGAACCTGACCCTTTGTCGATCCGGCCCGATGTTGATCGGGGTGCTGGAGATCCTGCCTGCCAAGCTTGGCGAGCGAGATTGATAAGCGCCCCCGCTTCAAGCGCAGAGCCAAACCATCGGCCTTCTCCCCGATCACCGGGAGACAGACCGCCGTGTGTAGAGATCAAACCAACCCCCGCGCCCAACCCGATCATCACCCCCTCATCTCCCCCCATTTGATCTCGCCTCCCCCAATTGATCTCGCACCGATCCCCACAGAGTATCTCGACGTGCTACACTTGCCCTTTCACACTCCAACCCGCAACCCCCGCGCACTGAACAACCGCCCCGCCGCCGGGGCGCCCGCCCCGCGCATGCGCCGCGCCCCGTCCTTGCGCCTGGGCCCGAACC
>SKLO01000237.1 GCA_007123195.1 Verrucomicrobiales bacterium
CCGGTGGGTGCACCCGGGGTGGGGGACGAGTTCCCCGGTGGCTTCAGCTACGCCGTGGTGACCTTGTTCAGAAACGGCCAGGCGCGGGTGCAGGCCAGTCTGGCCGACGGAGTCAACACCGCCGGCATCGGGTCGGTCTCCGCCGAGGGCGAGCTTTACCTGTATCGCGCGCTCAACTACCGCGGAGGCGGTTCAGCGCTGTTGGAACTGCAGGCCGATGAAGTGGACGATGTGCCCGGCGAGGTGGCGGGCGGCTTGCGCTGGTTGAAGCTGGGGCACCCGCTTGAGCGCAGTTACACCGACGGATTTGATCTCGAAAGCCCCGCGCTCGGCCGTCCCTACGTCCGACCGCCGGCCGGCGAGTTCCTGTTCACCGCCGACGGCAGCGAGCCTGAGGACCTGTTGGTGCAGTTGGAAGGCCTGGAAATTGAGGAAGATCAGGAGTTTGCTGACTTTGTGCAGGGTGGACTGGTGGCGGTGCCGGCCGAAGTGGACGCGCTCAGCCGGGTGCTGTTGCCGGCGGATGCACCGGGCCGGTTGCGGGTCAATCTCAACCTCAACAGCGGCCTGAGCAGTGGCAACTTCCTGTTGCCGCGCGAGTTTGACAGCGGCCGCAGCGGCAGCCTGAACGTGCTGCATCGCGGGTTGTACCTGCCGCCGGGAGCCATGGGTGAACCCGGTGGAGTGCATGGCTTTTTCCTCCAGCCCGACGAGGGCTTCAACGGTCCCCTTCCCAGTCGCAGGAGCGGCGCCATGGCGGTGAAATCCTGGGAACTGGAGGGCTTCGCCCGCATTCCCGTCGGATGGTTCACCATGGGGAACACCAGCGGCGACACCGACAGCAACGCTACACCGGCGAATGTGTTTGTGAGCGAGTTCTACATGGCCAAGTATGAGGTGACCTGGGAACTGTGGAACGAGGTGCGGGATTGGGGGCTGGACAACAACTACACCGACATCGCGGCAGGTGAAGGCAAGGGGCCGAATCATCCGGTGCAGATGGTGAACTGGTGGGATGTGGTCAAGTGGTGCAATGCGCGCAGCGAGAGGGAAGGGCTGACCCCGGTTTATACCGTGGACGGCAATGTGAAGCGCACCGGAACGTCCGAACCGGTGGCGGATTGGAACGCCAACGGCTACCGTCTACCGACCGAAGCGGAGTGGGAGAAAGCGGCGCGCGGCGGGGTTTCCGGTTGGCGTTACCCGTGGGGGGATGAGATCAACCATGACCATGCGAATTATCGGGCGAATGGCAGTACCTACACCTACGACACGAGCCCTTACACCGCACCGACTTATCACCCAGCCTACGACGACGGTACCTTTCCCTACACCGCCCCGGTGGGCAGTTTTGCGCCGAACGGTTACGGGCTTTATGACATGGTAGGTAATTCACGGGAATGGTGTTGGGACTGGAGTTCGGCACCTTATACGGAAGGTGCCATCGACCCCAAGGGGGCTGCATCGGGATCGTTCCGGGTGCTGCGCGGCGGCGGTTGGAGTGACCATGCGTTCCTCTGCCGGTCGTCTTATCGCACCGGCTACAGCCCGGGCCGCGACGACTACGTCGGATTCCGTCCGGTCCGCAGTGTGGTCCCTTAACAACACAGCCAGCGCTGAACGACCCCGCTGCCGCAGGCTTCGGCCTGCGGCAACGTTGAATGCGACCGGAACCAACACCACGATAACGGCGCACCGCGCTCTCACTCCCGCACCGGTATTGGCCCAGAGTGCAGGCAGACATTCCTGTCTGCCGTTGCCAATGGCGAGACCATGGCCCAGCCCACCAGCCCGAGCGCGGGGACCCCACAAGATCATCCAAGCGCCGAAGCCGTGGGCACACCTCCCGGGGTGTCGGGGAGCAGACAAGAATGTCGACCACCGCCACTTCCGTGCCCACACCTCGCCGGCTGGCTCAGGCCAGACCCACGGGCTGCAGCGCCACGCCGGGAAACACGTCGCGCTCGACACGTTCATTGCCGATCACCCCGCGCAGGAGTTCGGCCAACACCGAGCGGTAGTCGTGGGCGATGCGCAGGCCGGTGGGCCCGGGCGGCTGCTCTTCCTCGACACCGGTCCAGTCGCCGAGCACGCGGCCGCCGCGGATGCCGTCGCCCAGCGCCAGCAGGGCGAACCCGCGGCCGTGGTCGGTGCCGCGCGAGCCGTTCTCATACAGCCGCCGGCCGAACTCGGTGATGACCACGGTGGTGACCTGATGGCCGCTGCCGGCGGTGTCCCGGTGCAGGGCGGCCAGCCCGCGCGACAGCAGGTCGACGCGGCGGCCGTGGAGACCGTCGACTCCGCCCTGGACAAAGTGGGTGTCCCAGCCGCCGAGGTCGATGCAGGCCACCTCGAGGCCGACGTTGGCCTTGATGAGCCGCGCGATCTCGTGCAGGCCGGCGCCGAAGCCGTCGTCGGGATACTCGATTCCGGGTCCGGGCGGGGTGGGGGACTCGCGCAACGCCTTGACCCGGCGGAACAATTCCACCGTCGCCCGGCCCTGCTCGCCGAGCAACCCGACCGGCAGTTGGTAGAGCCGGCTGAGGGCGTCGGCGGCAAGTTCGGGGTCGCCCACCGGGGTGCGGATGTCGATGTCCTCGAGCGACCTCAGGGCGCTGGCGGACGGGGCGCCGCGCAACAGTTCCGGCAGGGTGGCGCCGATCGATATGGCCGACAACGGTCCCGGCGGCGGGCCGTTGCGCGAGCGCAGGTGGCGCCCGAGCCAGCCGCCGCCGGCCGCTTCGCCGTAGGCGATGCCGCGCTCGACCTGGTCCTGGCATTCGAAGTGGGAGCCGGTGGGGTTGTCATTGCCGACGCCCTGGACCACGGCCATGCGGCCTTCGTGGTAGAGCGGAAGCAGCGGTTCCATGCGCGGGTGCAGGCCCCAGCTGTCGTCGATCTTCAGCAGCGCGTCGCTGTCCGCTCCCGGCGGTTTCAGCGCCAGGGTCGGGCGCAGCCGGTGGTAACGGTCGTCGGCGAACGGCGTCACCATGTTCAGCGTGTCCGCGCCGCCGCGGAGGAACACGCACACCAGGGTGCGCGACTCGGGGGCGCGCAGCATGGCACTGCTGCCGAACAGCAGTTGCGAGATCCATCCGCGTCGTGTCATGAGAAAATTTTGTGGTTAGGATCAAATCAGCACACTTGAAAGCCGGGGCTGGCGATCACCAGGCCCATCAGTTCCTCCAGCGCGCGGCCCTCGCCGAGCCTGGCGGCGGCGCGGTAGTCGCGCAGCGCCTCGCGCTCCCCGTCGGTCGGTGGACGGCCGGTGAAATGGCGGAAGAACAGATCCAGTTCCTCGGTGGGGCCGGTGTCCATGTCGGTGTCGGTCTGGGTGTCGTCGCCGCTGGCACTGCGCCTGAGGGCGCGCGTCAGTCCGGCCGGATCGACGCGCACGTCGGGCACCCCGCCGGAGACCAGTGCCAGGGCGAAGTTCCAGCGCCACAGCAGCCCGCCCATCCACGGACCTGCCTCGTCGGGATAACCATCGGGGGTCGGATGCTGGAACGGACCCTGTCCCATGCGGGTCAGGTATTCGATCAATGGCGCGTGCGCATGGGTGTCGGCGGCCATGGCCCGCAGGCTGGCGACGATGAACTCGAACGGGCGCCGGAAGCGCATGCCGGCGGACAGGCGGAATTCGCTGCTGAGCAAGAGCACCCGCAGCACCGATCTGATGTCGCCGTCGGTGCGGGTGAACTCGGCGGCCAGGCGATCGATCAGGCGCTCGGGCGGCTCGGGGGCGACGAAGCGCCGGGCCAGTTTCCAGCTGATGTGGCGGGCGGTGGCCGGGTGCGAGCAGACGATGTCAACCAGTCGATCGACCGCCATCGGCCCGAGCCCGGCCGGGATGGTGGTGCCGAGCACCACCTGCTCATTGCTGTCGTGCCAGCGGGGTTCAAAGCGGACCCGACCGCGGCGCCAGCCCTGCATGGAAAAATGCCAGCCGGTCAGGCAGCGGGCGGCGGCCATGACATCGTCCTGGGTGTAGCCGCCATCGACGCCCAGGGTGTGCAGTTCCAGCAGTTCCCTGGCGTAGTTCTCGTTGGGCACGTCGCCGTGCTCGTCACCGACCCGGTTCTCGTTGCCGTCGAGATACATCAGCATCGCCGGCGAGGTGACCGAGGCGCGGATCAGGTCGCGGAACCGGCCGAGCGCATGTTTGCGGATCACCTCGCGGTCGTCGTGCGGCTTGAGGTAGATGCAATCGCCCTTCTCCAGGTCGATGTTGAGGTGGTCGGTCCAGAACCCGACCATGACCTCGAACAGCTGGCGGCGTGAATACACCGCGCGCAGCAGGGTGTGGCGGATCAACTCCTCGCGAATCACCTCGCGCTTGAGTTCGAAGGCGTTGCCGGGCGCCAGCGCCAGCGATTCAAACCGCCGCGCCCGCAGGTCGCAGGCGCGGTCCTCGATGGCGTCGGGCTTGAGCTGCCAGTCGATCCATGATTCCCAGCCGCGTTGCCGGACGTCATCGACCTGGCCGGGCCACGGCCCGAAGGCGGCGCGATTGAGCAGGTGGTAGGCGGGATCGAAGTCCTCCCCGGTCGCGGCCAGCGAGGGTTGTTCGGGCAGCGATTGCCCGGCCATCCGGCCCAGGCCGCTGATGGCGCGTTCGCAGCCGGTGAGGCACAGCGCGCCGGCGCCGCCGGCCAGTCCCTGCAGCACGCGCCGGCGCCGCGTTGACGGCGCGTGCGCGGGCTCGGCCATTGCCGGAGCGGCTGGAACCGGGGACTGGTGGGACGGGGTGGTCAACCTGGAATGGAGATTGGAGATTGGAAAATTGGAGATTGGATACGGATCATGAAGTCCTTGGCGGCATTGAGCATTGAGATCTTCATAACCCGCTCACTGCGGCGAGACCGCGGCGGAATCGCTGGGCCCGCGGCTGATCGGGGGCGGAACGGCAGGACTGGTGGTTTCAGCGGGACGGCGGTCGCCGCGGCCGCGCAGCAGCATGCGGGTCATGATGCCGCAGCCCATCACCATGGAGCCAAACAGAATAACGACCCATCCGATCAGGGGCAGCAGATACATGCCGGTCAGCAGCAGGCCGCCGCGCCGGACCTGGCGCCACGGCACGTCGGCGGCGGCATCGCCCCCCGGCATGGAGCGACCCAGCCGCATCGCCAGTCCGGCGACGCCGACGTTGGAGCCGAGCACCAGGGCGGTGAACACCGCGGCGCTGAGCAGTTGTCCGGGCCCGCCGCCTTGGAGCAGGGCGGTCGACAGCCACACCAGCAGCACAAACGGCACGATGCCCCAAGCCAGCCAGCGCCACAGGCCTTGCTCGGCGTGGTCGGCGGCGCGCCTGACGCGGTCCGGGTAAACGACGCTGGAAAAAATCCAGATCGAGGGCAGGGCGATGATCACGCTGACGGCGATCAACAGGATTTTGAAGGTGTCTGCGAACAACATGGCGTGGTCTCCGCGGTGGCCGGCGGGCCGGGTGGTCAGGGTGGGAAGGCGGCCTTGGTGAACCGGCCGACATGACTCCCTGACGAGACTACGCGGGTGCCAGGATGGCCTTTTCAGGTTTCGTCGCCGTCGATCACCACCGCCTCGGGTCCGGTGACATAGAGCACCACCGGTTCGATCCGGGACGGGTCGCAGCCGAGCAACCGGGCCAGCACCCTGGCATACAGCCGCAGCTGGGAGCGATGCCGTTGCACCGGCCAGCGGCCGTCGGGCAGCCGCTCGCTGGTTTTGAAGTCAATCAGGCGCACCCGTCCGGGCGCGACCTCGACGCGGTCGAACACGCCGCTGACCCAGTGGCCGTCGAGTTCCATCTCGAACCCCTGCTCGCGCCACAGTTCGCTGGCGGGGTCGAGCGGCTGAAACCAGCTGGCGGTGGCGGGATTGTCCAGCACCGCCGCCACCATGGCGAATGCCTCGGGCGACAACTGCCGGCGCCATTGCTCCCGCTGCCGGTCCAGTTGCGGCCGGTGTGCGGCACCGGTCCATTGCACCTGTTCAAGCGCCTGGTGGACCTGGTTGCCAAGGTCGCGCCGCTGCAGGTTGTGGGCCAGGTCGGAGGCGCGCCGGTAAAGCGGCACCCCCGGCGGGGCGTGGTCGGAAGGTGCCAGCCGCGGCAGCCGCAGCACCGTTGGCGCGGTGGCCGGGCGCGGCCCGATGACCGCCGGTTCGGCGGCGGGTCCGGCGGCGGCGGGCGGCTGGTGGGGCAGGGTCAGATGCCATGTGGCATCGCCGCTCTCCCACAACACCTTGACCTCGTCGTCGTCGGCCTGGTCCTGGTCGTCATCGTCATCCTTGCCGGCGTTTTTTTTGCCGTCGATCGACAGGCTCTGGCGCAGCAGCCGGGGGTAGTTGTTGGAACGTGAGGACGGCTTGCCGTCGATCACCAGGTAGAGCGCGTGACGGGCGCGCGTCATGGCCACGTAAAGCAGGCACAGGTTCTCGATGCAGCTGCGGTCGGAGTCGATCACGTGCTGGCGCTCGAGCCGCGGCTCGAGCGAGCGCAGGCGGCTGTTGCTGCCGGCGAAAATCCATTCGATCCGGTGGGCGGCGTCGCGCGCCGTGGTCAGCAGCTGGCCCGCGCTGCGCGCCGTGTCGAGTCCCTTGCCCTGGAGTTCGGGCAGGATGACGAGGTCGAATCCCAGTCCCTTGGAAGCGTGCACGGTCATCACCTGGATGCCGCCCGGCACTGATTCCGCCGGCGCGTCGGCGGCGCGTGCGAACGCCAGGAACTCGCTCACCGAGCGGCTGCCGGTGCGGTCGAAGCGGCGCGCCAGCTCCACCACGCCGAGGCCGCG
>SKLO01000392.1 GCA_007123195.1 Verrucomicrobiales bacterium
CCCCCCGCTGCGGTGGTTGTGACCACCCGGCCCCGCCGCTCAGGCGAACGCCGGATCGCGCGGGGCCTCGCGCTTCCAGGTTTCCTCGGGCTCCGGGGCCTTCTTTTTCACCGGCTGGATGTTGCGATGAACCCAGACGCTCTGGATCATGCCGAGCAGGAACAAGGTCACGACCATGAAGGTGCCGCCGTAGCTGATCAACGGAATCGGGATGCCGGCAATCGGCACCAGAGCCAGGCTCATGCCTATGTTCCAGAAAATATGCATGAAGAACATCGCCACCACCCCCACGACGATGAGCCGCCCCAACAGGTCGCGCGCGGCGAACGCCACCAGCACCGCCTGCAGCAGCAGCAGCGCCAGCGCGGAAATGAACAGCGCGGCGCCACGGAACCCCTGTTCCTCGGCCACCACCGGGAAGATGTAGTCGTTGATCGCAGTGTCGGGGATGAACCCCATGCGGTTGATCGACCTCTGACCCGGCACCTTGTTGGCCAGGAATCCCTTGCCCGACCATCCCCCCGAACCGATCGCCATTTGCACGTAGTGCAGGTCGTAGCCGGAGCCGAGCGTGTCGATCGGTTCTCCGCTCCAGACCTTGAGGATGTTTTCAATCCGCACCCGCTGGTGGTTTTGCAGCCCGAGAAAATACACCACCGGCAGCAGAGTGACGCCCACCAGCGTGATGCTGATCAAATAGCGGAACGGAATCAGCCCGACCAACCAGATGGTCGCCAGCACCGGGGCCCAGACCATGCCCGAGCCCTGGTCCTCCTTGATCACCAGCGCCATCGGCACCGCCGCCACCAGCCCGGACACCAGCAGCCTCACCCAGTGATAGCGGAACATCTTGTGCAGCCGTGGCAGGTCGGCCATGACCACCGCCATCATCAGGATGCCCGCCGCCAGGGCCGGTTGCGACGGCTGCACCTGGAAGCCGCCGATCCGCAGCCAGTTGCGCTCGCCGTAAATTTCGACCGCATGAAACTTCAGCGCGATCAAGCCGGCGAGGCCGGCGAGATACATCAGCACGGCACCCCAGCGCACCCAGCGGTAGTCGATCAGGCTGGCCGCAAAAAAACCCACCAGGCCGATGGCGATCCAGTTGATCTGGCTGTTCCAGGCGGTGGAGAACTCTTCCGAGCGCAGGTGGCCGGCGCTGTAAATGGCGGTGACCCCGAACACCAACAGCCCCAGCATGTTGATGATCATGAACCAATGCAGGCCGATGAACTTGCGGAAGAGTGGTGTCATCTGCGGACGAAGCGGGTCAAGGAATGCCGGCGGACATCGGGTCAGCCGAGCTGCGGCACGGCGCTGAGCAGTTTTTTGGTGTAGTCATCCTGCGGATCCTCGCAAATCTGGTCGGCGCTGCCGGTCTCGACCAGCACGCCGCGATACATCACCGCCACCTGATCGCTGATGTGCTGCACCACCGCCAGATCATGGGCGATGAACAGATAGGTCAGCCCCAGTTCCTCCTGCAGATCCTGCAGCAGATTGACAATCTGCGCCTGCACACTGACATCAAGCGCGCTGACCGGCTCGTCGCAGACGATGAACTCGGGCTCGACCGCCAGCGCGCGCGCAATGCCGATGCGCTGGCGCTGGCCGCCGCTGAACTCGTGCGGATACCGCCGGCGGGCGTCGGCGGGCAAATCAACCTTCTCCAGCAGCGACGCCACCCGGTCCTCGCGCTCGCTGCGGCTCATGTCGGGGAAGTGCAGCTCCAACGGCTCGCGCAGGGTGCGACCGACGGTGAACCGGGGGTTGAGCGAGCCGTAGGGGTCCTGGAACACCATCTGCATCCGCTTGCGCATCGGCCGGAACGCCGACTCCGCCAGCGGCAGCAGGTCGAGCCCGTCGTAGCGCACCGTGCCGGAAGTGGCCCTGGTCAGCCGCAGGATCGTGCGGCCCAGAGTGGACTTGCCGCTGCCGCTCTCGCCCACCAGGCCGAGCGTCTGGCCCCGCTCGATCGACAGCGACACGCCATCCACCGCCCGAACCACGTCGACCGGTCGCTGCAGCAGCCCTCCCCGGACCGGGAAATGGGTCTTGAGGTCTTCGACTTCCAAAAGCGGCATAAGTTGTCAGCATAGCCGAAGGAACTGCGCGGTCCACCACAAACGCCCCCCGGCCTCAGGCGCCGCCGGTGGCCGCCTCGGCCCGGCGGCGCGCGACCTCGGCCAGCTCCCGGAACAACTGCTGCTGCCGGCGCACCTGCGGCAGGTATTCGGGATGCCATTGCACCCCCACCAGGAACCGCTCCATGCAATCGGGCGGTTCGTCGGCCTCAATCGCCTGAACCACCCCGTTCGGTTCCCTGGCACTGATGCGCAGCCCCCGCCCGAGCCGGTCGACCGCCTGCCGATGCAGGCTGTTGACCCGCAATTGCCCGTTGCCCAACAACCGGTGTAGGCGGCTGGCGGGCTCCACATCCACCAGCTTGCGCGGGTAGACGGTGTCGACATGGGTCACCTCGTCGTAGTGGTCGGCGATGTCCTGATGCAGGCTGCCGCCGTGGCGCACATTGATCAGCTGGGCGCCGCGGCAGATGCCCAGCACCGGCACCCCGGCCGCCAGCGCCGCGTCGAGCAACCGCCCCTCCACCCGGTCGCGATCCTCGTCGATGCCCGCGTGCTTGCCGACCACCAGGGTAAACAGCGACCGCACCAGCCCGATGGTGATCCCGATCGCAAAATCAAACAGCCAGCGCCGGAACGTGCGCCGTCGGCGATCCTCGGACGCCCGCTTCAGGTCGGCCACCGGGTCGGCGCCATACTTGGTGGGCGAAATGTCGGCGCCACCTCCCAGCACCAGCCCGTGGGCCTCCCCGGCCGCGAACGGATCGGCCCCATCCGGGCTACGCCCCGGCGTGACCCGGCGCGCCCGCGCCCCGGCGCGACGCAGCGCCAGCGCGGTGAACCACCAGGCCGGGTAGCCGCCACGATCAGGGCCGGTGACCAGGATGACAGGACGATGGCGCATGAAGTGGAGATGAGATTGGAGATTAGGTTCCGACGACGAACAGTTTATGGATGCCGGGCCGCGGACCCATCGAGTGCCCGCCGATGTCCTCCAGAAAACATGGCAGCGCAGGCCATCACGCGACCGGGTCAAATCTGATCGGGCCACCATCGAATCCAATCAACCCCTTACTCAAACCACTGCGCGATCGCCGCCTTGATCCGCTCCAGCCGGTGCGCCAACGGATGCTCGTGGCGCTTGTGCCACTCGCCGGTCATGCGCTCCAGCAGCGCCTTGTCGGCGGCCAGCCGCTCGACCACGACCCAGTGATCCCACTCGCGGGTGATGCTCCAGGCCGGGTCGGCGATGTTGCAATTCGGCAGCCGGTAGTGGAACGTCGGCCGCGAGCTGGTAAGACCATCGTCCACCACCGAAAGCACCCGATCGCGATCCAGCCACGTGAACAGCGGCAACATGTCGAGCGGCCGGTTTCGGGTCGGATTGTGCTCCAGATAGTCGTCGATCAGCCCGGTCAAATCCGGTTCGTAACCGGGCGTCAGCACCAGTTTGCTGTAACGGCGCGGGAACGGATCGATGTAAGGGGTCAGCTTGCGGGCGGTGTCCACCTCCAACCGCTCCACCAGCCACTCGTAGAGCAGCAGGAACGCCCGCAGCACGTCGCGCAACTCCGTGGCCTCTACCGATGGCACCGAGGGATTCAGGTGCAGACCGAAGGCGAAAAACCAGGCGCTGCGGGTGTCCTTGACGGCCCTCTTCAGCAGCGCCTCACGCAGTTCCTCCAGCTCCGGCAACCGCTCCAGCGGCAGCGGCGGCGTCACCACCTCCATCGGCACCACATGCATCGCCGAGCGCTCCACCAGATCCTCGATCGAATCCGTCAGCTCACCCGCCTCAAGCCCGATCTTGCGGAACGTGTCGTCCAACCGGCCGTCCTTCAGCAGGCTCGCGTCCAGCTCGATCTTGAACGCCCCGAACTGGTCGAACCGGTGCCCCACCACCTCGCACTGATACCGCGAGCGCGACTCCGGCTCGACCCGGCCGCCATAGGTGGCGATGACCGCGGCCGCGATTTCCTCCAGCGTCAGGCCGGACAATTCCACCTCCACCCCGATGGTGCGCGGCTGACCTTCGTGGTCGGTGGCAGACGGCGGGGTTTTCATGACGTTCCATTCCGGGCCAGTCGAGCCCGCCCACTGGTTACGCCATCCGCGCGGCGGCGGCCAAGCCAAATCGAACCACCGGGCACCGCCCCGGTTCGAAATCTCCCCGCGCCCGTTCCCGCGCTTGACCCGTCCTCACAGACCGCTATGGTGCGCCCCATGTGCATGAAATCCTTCTCCCCTTGGATCGCCGCCGTTGTGGCCGTTGGCATGATGATCTGGTTGCCGGCCTGCGGCGAACCGGTCCCGGCCCCCGACGCAACCCCGGCCGACACCGGGGAAGCCGCCACCGATGACGCCGACGACTCCGGTCTGACCGACGAGGCCGCCGCCGCCATCGACCAGGCCGTCGACGCCGCCACCGACCTGGTGGAGGCCGTGCTGCCCACGACGCCCGTGGCCGACATCGACGCCGATCAGTGGGGCTTCGCCGCCCGCCTGCCGGCCGACACCCAGATGGCCATTGGCATCGACAACCTCAGCCAGCACCTCGATGCCTTCCTCGGCTCGGTGTTCTGGCAACGACTCTCCCTGCTGATGGAGGAAGCCATCGCCATGGCGCCCGAGGAGGGCGACATCGACCTGATGGCCGAGTTCCGCCGCTACGCCGGGCAGTCCATGCTGGTCGCGGTCGGACCCGGCGCCGACGCCTGGCTGCGCACCCTGATCCAACTCGACGCCATCAACACCAGGATGACCATCCGCGCCGTGATGTCAGGCGGTGACTTCCTGGAATCCGGCACCCCCGATCTCCTGACCACCCTGTTCCTCGCCGACCTCGGTGCCATGACCGACCTGCTGGAACCGCTGGAACTGCCGCCGGTCACCATGTCAGTCAGGGTGACCGAGCCCGAGACCGTGATCGAACGCTTCTGGAACGACGAGACGCGCGCCATGATCGATGACCGCGTCGACGTCAGCGAGTTCGAACTCGACGGCCACACCTTCACCTCGCTGGCCACCCAGGTCGGCCGGTTCCTCACCGACGACATGAAGGCCCAGATGCTCGCCGACGCCCCGGTTGAAAGCCGCGATGACCTCGAGCGCATGATGGACATGGCCGCCGCCAAGGAAGCCGAACTGGCCTTCGGCATGGTCGACGACTACCTGGTGGTGTTCACCGGCGGCAATCGCTCCCAGTTCCAGCTGGCGCCCGCCGACGACGCCCTCACCGGCGACACCACCTTCGCCCGCCTCGCCCCGTGGCAGGACAAGCTGCGCGTCACCTGGGTGTTCGCCTCCGATGCCCTGCAACAGGCGGCCTGGACCAACCGGCCACTGATGCCCGTGTTCGAGGGCCTCATCGACGGCCTCGAAGACAACGAAACCTTCGGCTTCGTCGGCCAGGTGCTCAGCCGCTACCGCGACCGCATCGGCCAGCACGAGGAAGCCGTCTTCGATGCGGACTTCGAGTCCTACGCCGGCGTCAGCTGGTGGGAGAACGGCTGGCACGGCGAGGAATTCGGCGGCTCGCTGCCGACCTTCATGACCTCCGACGTCCCGCTGAAATTCCTCCGCGTCGTCAGCAGCCCGACCACCGTCTTCGGCCTCGCCTTCAATGGCGACGCCGACTACAGTCAGCAGGTGCGCGCCTACTTCGAGGTGGTGGGTGAAGCCTTCTACGCCGCGCTCAAGGAAGTCGTGCGCTCCGGGCACCTCGGCCCCGAGGCCGGCCAGAACCTGGCCAAGTTCGAGGAGGGCGTGCTGCCCCAGCTGCTGCAAATCTACGAGGGCCAGAAGCAGCTGTTCGAGCAGGGCCTCGGCGATCAATACGGCTTCCTGATCGATCTCCAGGGCCGCGGCCCGGCCAATCCGGTCAAGGAAATGATCCCGTTCGACTTCGAGGACCTGACCTTCTTCCGCTTTGCCTCCATGTATGACGTCGTCGACCGCGAAGCCGCCGCCGAGGGCTGGCAGAAAATCGGTCCCACCATCAACCGCCTGGTCCGCAACAACCCGTTCATGTCCTCGCCGGTGATGCTGAACCCGATGAGCATGAACGAGGGCGACCTGAAGGTCTGGTTCTACCCGACGCCCGTCTTCAACGACGAGTTCCTGCTGTCCTCGGCCATCAACGACGACGTCATGGTGATCGGCACCTCGCGCTCGCTCGCCGCCAGCATCCGCGACAACGCCACCCCGATCGATGACGATCCCACCGCCCTCTACCTCAAGTTCGACCTCCGCCCCGTGATCGAGGCCACCCATAGCTGGGAGGAACTCGCCATCGACCTCGAACTGGTCGACGAGCAGACCATCCGCGACGGCTTCCTGCAGGCGCGCGAGTGGCTCAGCCCGTTCCAGCAGGCCAGCTGGCGGCGCTGGAAGGACGACAGCGGCTGGCGCTCCAGCTGGACGCTCGACATCCGCGACATGGTCGCCTTCGACTGATTGATTGAACAATCACTTCTACCGTGAATTCGACCTGGCCGCCGCCGCCCCATCCGGCGGCGGCCGGGGCGATGACCTCCGGTCGGTCTTCCAGGTCCACCGCGACCGCATCGTCCATACCTCGGCGTTCCGCCGCCTGCAGTCGAAGACCCAGGTCTTCTTCTCCGGCGAATACGACTTCTACCGCACCCGCCTGACCCACTCGATCGAGGTCTCCCAGGTGGGCCGCTC
>SKLO01000297.1 GCA_007123195.1 Verrucomicrobiales bacterium
AGCCGATGGAGCAGGCGCGCCATTACCTGGCGGAGATGCGCCGCGAGGTTCAGAAGGCCGCCCGCCTGCTGCGCGATTCGCAGCGTTTGCCGGTCTGATGGTGATGGCGGCTGGGCCGTAGAAATCCGCGCCATGAGGCGCGAACTTCCCGCGGCGGAGGGCTTGGAGATGGTGGAATTCGAACCACTCATCACCGGGCCAAGCCGTCCGGGCGGGCAAGGGCGGGGGTGGCAACCAGCTTGTCCGGCTTGACTGCCACCGGCCCAATAACGGGCTCGCGTGTCAGGGCCCGGTTCGGTTCCGGAACCATGCCACGGCCCCCTCGATGAACCGGCGCTGGGCCTGTACGCGTTCTTCCAGCGAGAACTCGGACGGGGTTTCAAAGGTGAGGGTGGGGCAGCGCCAGTGCTGGAACAGTTCGATCGCCTCGGGCATGCCGGGCAGGTTCCTGGGGATTCCCCGGGAGCGCACGATGAGGCCGTTGCCGGCGCGATGACCGTCGATGCGCCCGCGCGGGTCGGGTCCGATCACCTGGGCGGCCCGTTGCAACGGCGGCGGCGCGACCAGTTCGCGTCCGGCCTTGAGTTCGTAGCAATAAATGCCCTGGGCCTCGTAGTCCTCGTGCAAGGTCAGCGCGAGCGCCAGTGGTTCGGCCCGGGCAAAATCCTGCCAGGCGCGGATGCGCGGGTCGCGCCGCAGGTGGAATCGGCGGTTCAGATCGAGGCCGCGATGGTCGCCGCGGGTGTTGTGGATCAAGCCCCACGGATTCAGGCAGGGCAGCAGGCGCAGCGGCAGCTCCGCCAGCGCCTGCGGATGGCGCTCGGCCCAGTCGAGCAGGCCCAGGGTCCCGGCCGGCTCGTCGCCGTGAACACCGGCCGCCAGATAGAGCGCCGGCCCTGGCCGCGGCCGGCGCGGAGTGATTGAATGGACGGTGAATCCAGCGGTCTCGAACAGCGGTTGCAGCGCCAGCCCGGTGCCCTTGACCACTGAGCGCCAGCGCCGCATCAGGGCCTGGTAGTCATGGCAGCGGTGACTGCGGAGGAAGGAGCTGGTGGCCATTTGAAACCGGGGACGAGGCGGGCGTGGGGCTGTGCCGCGGGGTCAGAACAACTCGAGGATACGGTCGTGGATGCCTTCGAACGCGCCGTTGCTGAACACCACCACCACGTCGCCCGCGCGGGCACCGGCCTGGATTTGGAGCAGCAGATCATTGACGGTCGCTCCGAAAGCCGCTTGGCCACCGGCCGTGCGGATGTCGGCGACCACTTGCTCGGGGTCGAGCAATTGTCCCGGTGGCACCTTCTCCGGCTGGTCGACAGCGCTGATCAAGGCCATGTCGGCCAGCGCCAGCGCCTCGGTCAGGGCCTGTTGCACCACCTTGCGACGGGTGGTGTTGGAACGCGGTTCGAACACCGCCCAGATGCGCGCGTCCGGGTAGCATTGGCGCATGCCGCCGAGTGCCTGGCGGATGGCGGAGGGGTGGTGGCCGAAGTCATCGATCACCGTGATCCCTCCGCGCTGGCCGCGCACTTCCTGGCGGCGCGCGACGCCTTCAAAGCGGCTGAGGGCGTCGGCGATCAAATCGGGCTCGACGCCGGCGTGACGGGCGGCGACCGCGGCCATGGCGGCGTTGCGCACGTTGAACTCGCCGTCCATGGCAATCTGGTAGGATTCGCCGTCGAGTTCAAAGCGGGAGCACCGGGGCTGGTAGCGGATGTTGGCGATGACGCGGTCGCATTGCGACCCGAGGCCGACCCGCACCACCGGCGTCGGTGCCCCGGCGGCCACGTCGAGGCACGCCGGGTCATCGCCGTTGATCACCAGCAGGCCGTTGCCCGGCACCACCTGAATCAGCTGGCGGAAGCTGCGTTGGACCGCCTCCAGGTTGTCAAAGATGTCGGCGTGATCGAACTCGATGTTGTTGATGATCACCAGTTCGGGCAGGTAGTGGACGAACTTCGAGCGTTTGTCGAAGAACGCGGTGTCGTATTCGTCCCCCTCAAGCACCACGAAGTCGGAGTCAGTGAAGCGGGCGCCCTGGCCGAGGTTGCGCGGCAACCCGCCGATGAGCCAGCCCGGGTCCAGGCCGGCCTCGGCCAGGATCCAGGCCAGCATCGAGGTGGTGGTGGTCTTGCCGTGGGTGCCGGCGACGACGAAGTTGCGCTTGCCGCGCAGGATGGTGTGGCGCAGCACTTCCGGCAACGAAAGGTAGGGCAGTCGGCGTGCCAACACCTCCTCCAGCTCCGGGTTGCCTCGCGAGATCGCGTTGCCCACGACGTAGGCGTCGGCGTCGGGCGGCAGGTTGTCGGCGCGGTAGCCGGCCGCCGGACGGATGCCTCGCGAGGCCAGGAAGTCCGACATCGGCGGATACACTGCGCCGTCCGAGCCGCTGACCTGGTGACCTTGCTGCTGCAACGCCGCCGCCACCGCGCCCATGGCGGTGCCGCAAATCCCGATGAAGTGAAAGTGCAGGGTGCCCGCGGCGGTCGGATCCCGGCGGATGATCGACAGCGGCGGGCGGGGCGGACTTGGTTCCTTGGTCATGATGAGTGGCAGGCCGCCATTTCTTATGGGCGGAGTTGCGGGCAAACCGGCACTTAAACGCCGACCCGCCGACGGGGCAACCTGGATCCGGCAGGTTCAATCCGGCCCGATCCGGTCGCCCGGCAGCGGAAAATTGCCAGGATGCCGGAGTCGGTCGAGCCGCTCCACAACGGCCGGATCTGGCGGGTGCGGGTGCGCGCCGGCGGGAGCGCCGGCAACGGGCGGTTGACGAATCCCAGCGGATCTGGTGTGGGGGGTGAGCTCGATCCCGAATTCATGGTGTTCGCGCGGATGTTGTGGGTGGAGGTATTGCCGCGGCTTCATGCTTCCGGCCGCTGGCCGGGATTTTCATCCGCCGCCGGCAGGGGTCGCCGGCCCTGCAGGGCACGGAACAGGGTAAGCTCGTCGCATTGTTCCAGACCGCCGCCCGCCGGCAATCCTTGGGCCAGCCGGGTGACCCGGACGCCGTGCGGCTGCAGCAGGCCGGCCAGGTAGTGCGCGGTGGCCTCGCCCTCGACGTCAGACCCGAGCGCGAGGATCACCTCGTTGACCTGGCGTTGGCGGATCAGGTCGAGCAGCAGCGCGATGCGGAGGTCGTCCGGACCGATGTTGTCCAGCGGTGACAATCGGCCGCCGAGCACCAGGTAACGTCCCTTGAACGCGCCGGTGCGGTCGAGCGGCAGCACGTCGGTGGGTTGCTCGACCACGCACAGGCTGCCGTGGTCCCGCGAGGGATCGTCGCAGACGCCGCAGGGCCGGCCCTGTTGCAGGAAGAAGCCGCAGGTCGGGCAGGCATCCAGTTCGCGCACCGCTTCGGTGACGCAACCTGCCAGCTGGCCGGCGGCCGCCTGGTGGCCGAGCAACCAGATTGCCAGGCGCTCGGCGCTGCGCTGGCCGATGCCGGGCAGCTGCCTGAGTGCCAGCACCAGATGCCGGACGGATTCGGGATACTCGATGGCGGCCATGAAGGGACTCTGGACAGATCGGAACGGCCGTGGTCACGCCCGCGACGCCATGGCGCTCACCGGGCTGCCGACGGGGCTGCCGGGCAGCAGTTCCTCGGCGGCTTCGGCCATGCGTTCGAGCACGGGATCGGGCCGGTCGGGATCGCGCGCCTTGGCGAAGCACTCCAGCGCCTCGAGGCTGCGGCCTTCCCGCAGGCGGATCACGCCCTGCCAGAACTGGTCGCGCCGCTGCCGGGCCTCGTCGTCGAGTTCCCCGGCGGCGGCCAGCAGCTCAAAGCATTCCTGCAGCCGACCGCTGGTTTCGTCGCGCCACAACTGCAGCGGGCGCACCTCCATTTGGTCGCCGGCCAGCTGGTGGGTGCGGGCGTCAATCAGCAACTGGCTGCCGAGCCGTTCGTTGGCGTCGCACAGGCGGCGGCTTTTTTCCAGCAGGGCGCCGACCACCCCGAGCCGGCCGGACTCGGTGCTGCCGAACAGGCCGACCGCCATGTCGCCGCTGGCGAGACCGACGCCGAACTGTGGTCTGAGATTCCAGCGGCTCTCGTGTTCGGTGCTGAGGTTGACCAGCCGCCGGCGCAGTTCCAGCGCGGCCTCGCAGGCGTCGGCCGCGGCGCGGTCTGAATCCGGCAGGCCGAACACCGCCCGCAGGCCGTCTGGGGCGCACTCGTCGAGGAACGCGCCGCGCGCCAGCAGGAACTCGCCGGCGGCGCGCAGGTATTCATTGCTGGCGCGCACCAGGTCCCCGGCGTCCAGCTTGTCCTGCAGTTCGCCCATGTTGAAGATCCGGCAGCGCACGACGGTCAGCTCGCGCGGTTCGCCCTTGAGCGGCAGCGGCCCCGGCGCATCGACCCAGCGGGCCAGGGTGGCCTCGGACAGGCGCGCGCCCATCAGGCTGTGCAGCACCCGTTTGCGGCCGCCGGCCTCGGTATTGCCGTAGGCGAGCCCGCCCAGGAAGGCCAGCGCCCCGGCGGCCAGGCCGGAGAATGGTTCGAACAGCCAGAAGGTGGCGGGGCCGGCGGCCGCGTCCTCGTGGCTGAGGGCGAGGGTCGAGGAGAACAGCGCCAGGCTGGGAGAGACGCCGGCCAGCACAAAGCCGATGCCACAGACCGCCACCAGCTTCAAGGCCGGCCGCGGGATATCGACGGTGCACCAGGCCACCAGCAGGGCGGCCACCGGCACGGCCAGCCATTGGGCGAGGGCCGAGCGCAGGCCGGCGGCGCCGGGAGGCACCAGTCCGAGCCGCTGGTAGAACGCTCCCAGCGCCTCCGCCGGGCCCAGCCACCAGCCGGCCGCCTGCCACAGCAGCAGCACCGCGCCGGCCGCTGCGGCTCCGATGATGAGGCTGGCTGCGAGGTAACGCCGCATGCGGATAGGGAATGATCGTCAGGATTCGGAACGCCGGTGCCGGGGTGCCGGTCAGCCTTCGTGGGCCGGCGGAGTCCCGTGGTGGTCGCCCGGGGAGGCGCCGCCGGAGCCGCTGCTTGCCCGGTAGGATTCCACCACCATGTCGCTGAGCCAGCGCTCGGGCTGCGTCACCGCCTTGGCGGGCAGCTCGAACGAGGTGCGGCCGGTATTGTCGCGCACCAGCTTGAGTCCGAACTGGTAGTCGTGGAACAGTTCGGCGCACAGGGCCGAGGGGTCGTTGCCGCGCTCCCCGGACAGGCGGCCGATCTCCATCAGCGCCTCGGTGGTGAAGCTCAGGCGCAGGCCGTGCTGGTGCTCGAACTCGCGCAGGAAACGCTTGACGTTGGCGCCGCCGGCGCGGGCCTCGGCGGCCAGGCGCGCGGCCGCCGCCGGCGGATCGTTCATCACGGCGTCATCGATCACCACCTTCTCCACCCCGCTGTCGGGCAGCAGGAACTTGAAGTCACGCAGGATGCGCTCCCACACCGTCAGCAGCCCGCGCGCGCCGGTTTTCTCCTCGACCGCCCGGCGTGCCACCTCGCGCATGGCGTCCTCACGGATTTCCAGTTCCAGCCCGTAGGCCTCGAACTCGCTGCCGAACTGGCGGATGACGCTGCCCTCCGAGCGCGTCATGATCTCGAACAGGTCGTTCTCGCTGAGGCTGGAGCAGACCACCCGCACCGGCAGCCGGCCGATGAACTCGGCCTCGAAGCCGTATTCGATGAAGTCCTCGGTGGCGGCGGCGGCGAACCACTCGTCCTGACCGGCGGTCTCCTGCTCGTGCATGGCGCCGAAGCCGATGCGGCCGGAGCGCAGGCGGCGGGAGACGATGTCCTCCAGCCCGGAGAACGCGCCGCTGACGACGAACAGGATGTTGCGGGTGTTGATGGTGTCGCGGCTGGGCCCCTTGCCGCCGCCGCGCTGCATTTGGAACATCGCCTGCATCTGGCCGGAGATGTCCATCGGGTTGCGCGCTGGCACCTCGGTCTCCTCCATCAGTTTGAGCAGCGTGGTCTGCACCCCGCGGCCGCTGACGTCGCGGCCCTGATGGCCGCCGCGCGAGGCCAGTTTGTCGATCTCGTCGATGTAGATGATGCCGTGCTCGGCCAGTTCGACGTCGCCATCGGCCTTGCTGACAAGGTCGCGCACCAGGTCGTCGACGTCGCCGCCGACGTAGCCGGTCTCGCTGAACTTGGTGGCGTCGGCCTTGACGAACGGCACGCCGATGAAGTCGGCGATGTGGCGGATCAGGTAGGTCTTGCCGACCCCGGTGGGGCCGACCAGGATCATGTTGAGCTTGGCGAACTCGACCTGGCGCGCCTTGTCCGGGTCCTCCTGCTCCAGCTGGTGCAGCGAGCGGGCCCGGTTGTAGTGGTCGCAGACGGCGATGGCGAGCACCTTCTTGGCCTCGTCCTGGCGGATCACGTAGCGGTCGAGGTGGGCCTTGATGTCGGCCGGGCGCAGGTGGAAGTCGAACACATCCGGGTCGGCCTGCTTGGAGGTGGCCGGTTTCGCGCCGCCGCCGTCGCGCGCCGGGGGCTTGGCCGCGGCGCCGGAGGCCACGCCCGGCATGCCCGGGAACGGAAAGTTGCCGCCAAAATGCTGCTTCATGAACTCCTGGATCTGGCGGGCCAGTTCGTCCGGATCGGGAGGTTGGGGCGGTTTGCCGTCGTCACTCATCGGATGACCAACTTCCACGGAGATACGCGGCCGCACAAGCCGGTTTTCGGCGGCGCACCCTCGGCGGGGCGATTGTTCGGTCCTGACGGCGGGATTGCGCCGGAGGCGAAACACGCGCAGGTTGGGGGGTGCAGTTCACCGACATCGAACGCCGGGACTTCCGCAACCTG
>SKLO01000115.1 GCA_007123195.1 Verrucomicrobiales bacterium
ACCCCGCCGCCGGGCGGGGTCGAGGCCGAGCCAATGAAGATGTCGGGCGCCGGCGTGGCGTAGGGGGTCCAGCGCAGCGCCGGGCGCGCATACAGTTGCCGCCAGTCGGTCACCCCGCCGATCACGTCGCCCCCGATCAGGTTCGGATTGTAGGCCTGATAATCGGCACAGGTGGTCCGGTGGAGCGCCAGCACCCGCTCGCGGAAGCCCGGCGCGAACCGCTCGATCTGGCCGAGCACCACCTCCGTCAGGTCGCGGGTGGAGCCGGCGGGCACGTGGCAGTAGGCCCAGACCGTGGATCGACCCGCCGGCGCCCGGGTCGGGTCGGCCACTCCCGGCTGGGCCACCAGCACAAACGGCCGCTCGCTGTGGCGACCCTCCCAACAGGCGCGCTCGGAGGCCGCCACCTCGACCAGGGTGCCGCCGACATGCACGGTGCCGGCCTGCCGACAGCCGGGATGGTTCCACGGCACCTCGCCTTCGATGGTGAGGTCCAGCTTGAACACGCCGGGGCCATGGCGATACCGCTCCAGACGGCGACGGTAGCGGAGTGGCAGGCGATCCCCGGCCACGCGCGCCATTTCGCCGGGCGCGGTGTCGAACACATAGGCGCGCGCTTTCGGCAGTTCGTCGAGCCGTCGCACCCGCCAGCCGCAGACCAACTCGCCGCCGGCGGTCTCCAGACAACGCACCAGCGCCTCGGCCAGGCGACCGCTGCCCCCCTTGGCGACCGGCCAGCCGCCGGCGTGGGCGGTGGCCAGCAGCACCAGCCCGATCGCCGAGGTCAGCGGGGCATCGAGCGGCAGCACGCTGTGGGCCGCGTTGCCCGCCAGCAACGCGCGGGCTTCCGGCGTGCGGAACACCCAGTCCGCAAGCGCCGCCGCCGGCCACACCGCGCGCATGCCAAAGGCGGTCATGCCAGCCAGATGGCGGGGCCAGCGCAACGGTCCCAACAGGTCTTGCAGCACCCCGGCCCGGATGGCCTCCACCAGCGGCCCCATCAGGGCCCGGTAGCGTCCCGCGTCCGCTCCCAAGCCGGCCGCGGTGCGGTCGAGATCGCGCCACAGCACCGCCGCCCGGCCCCCGTCCAGCGGATGCGCCAGCACTGCCGGCGGGTGGCACCATTCGAGCCCATGCGACGCCAGCGGCAGCGACTGGAAGAAGGGCGAGGCCACGCCCATCGGGTGGACGGCGGCGCAGACGTCGTGCATCGCGCCATCGCCGGTCAGGGCCGAGCTGCGGCAGCCCCCGCCCGGAGCCGCCCAGGCCTCCACCACCAGCACCTGCCAGCCGTGGCGCGCCAGCTCGATCGCCGCCGCCAGACCGTTGGGCCCCGAACCGATCACCACCGCGTCATACTCGTCGCGCTGTGGTCGGGTGCGCGGCCGCCGGGCCGGCAGCGAATCGCTGTCCGCCAGGCGGTCGCGGCTTGCCTGCCAGGTGCCCCCGGGCGCGGAACGATCGTCGGCCATGATGCCGCCATCGCTACCACCTCGGAAGGCCCCCGGCAAGTCGCCGCGAGCCCCGCCACCCGCCTCCCCAAGCGTCAAGACGGATTTCTACAAATTATCTGACATTCTGTAGCGTGTTCTGAATTTGTGGTCACAGGTGTGAAGTGCTGGTGTTCCGTTCGGTCCCGAAGGGCAGTTGGGAGCAGCCTGCTGCGACCCCACCGCGCACACCTGTGCCCCTCGGATCGGTCCAACAGCCCTTGCAGACCTAGACCCAGAGCCGGACGCACAGGCGCAGTCCCGCGACGCACCACGGAGCCGCGGACATCCCCCGGCCTGCCGCCAGCAGGCTGGCTTCGAAAAGCGGCAGCAGGGCTGCCACAGTCCGAGGTGCTGCGCACGGCTTTGCAGGGCGATTTGCCCTTCAAGGTTCCCGGCGTGGTGCGCGATGCATGGGGCTGCCGCCCATGAGCGGGCAAAATAGGTCTGTCCTTCTGTCCCTTGGCAGATCTGTCCTCTGGAGGGTGCGGGCCAGCCACCAGCCACCAGTCACCAGCTGCCGGTTGCGCGGGTGCCCGGCCGGTGCGTCATTGGCCGCCGCTGCGGTCGGGAACCGCGGCCCGCCGCCAGCCGCCCGGTCAATCCGGTCGCGCCGGGGCGGGCGGGCGTCGGCGACGACCGCCACCGCGCCCGCCGCCGCCAGCGCGCGGTCCTTGTTCCATGTTCACGCCCAAACCCATTCAGAAGATCAGCCACAAGGACGTCTCGAAGATGACGTCCCAGGAATTCTTCGAGAACGCGAAGATCCCGTTCCTGCGCCTGCTCTCGTATGTCCGGCCCTACCGCCGCCGGTTCGTGGCCGGGATCGCCTTCGGCGTGATGTTCGGGCTGTTCAACGGGATCATGCTGCTGACCCTGAAGTTCGTGTTTGATATTGTCCTGCCCAAGGACGGCGAGACCTCGCAGGTGGTGCTGTCCGGCGAGGACAGCCGCCGGGCGATCGACGTCACGCTGATCCATCCCGAGGTGATCGGCGACATCGATCCGGCCGCGCTGCGGCCCGGCGGCGAACTGCCGGCCGGGCAGCGCGGCGTCCGCGAGTTGCAGCTTTCGCTGCCGGAGGGCGTCGACGGTGAGGTCGCACGGGTCACGCTGCCGGTGGCCGACCGGGTCACCTACAAGCTGCCGTTCATCGGCGAGGTCAGCATGCCCCAGCCCCGTCTCAGCCGCGACGGCAGCCTCTGGATCGTCATCGCTTTCTGCATGGTGATCCCGCTGCTGATGCTGATCCGCGGCGCGCTCAGCTACCTCAGCCGTTATTTCATGCTGTGGGTCGGCATCCGGGTGCTCTACGACCTGCGCGACCAGTGCTTCACCAAGCTCATGCACCATTCCATGGGCTTCTACAGCAAGCAGAAGACCGGCGAGCTGATCCAGACCGTGTTCAACCAGACCCGCATGGCCCAGACCGCCGGCACCGAGCTGTCGTCGAACCTGGTCAAGCACCCGATCTCCATCCTCGCCATCGTGGTGGTGCTGTTCGTGCTGGACTGGATCTTCGCCCTGTGCGCGCTGGTGTTGTTCCCGCTGTGCATCCTGCCGGTGCTGATGGTGTCCAAGAAGGTCCGCAAGGCCGGCGGCAAGGAGGAGCAGGAGGCCGGCATGCTGATGGTGGTCATGCAGGAATCGTTCGCCGGCATCCGGGTGGTCAAGTCGCACGCCCGGGAGGATTTCGAGCGCGAACGCTTCAACTCGGCCAACACCAAGATGCTGCAGTTCATCATGCGCTGGAAAAAAGCCATGGAGATCGTCGCCCCGCTGGTCGAGACCACCGCCTCGCTCGGCATCGCCGCCGGCCTGGTCTACGCCTGGGCCACCCAGATGAGCACCGGCGACTTCCTCATCCTCTACGCCGCCCTGATCGCGCTCTACCCTCACGCCAAGGCGCTGGGCACCCTGCAGATCCACCTGCAGAAATGCCTGGTCGCCTCGACCAAGGTGTTCGCCATCATCGACCTCGAAGCCGAAATCCAGGACCGGCCCGACGCCGTGCCCCTGACCCGCAGCGAGGGCCACATCGAGTTCGACGAGGTCGTGTTCGCCTACGGCAAGAACATCCCCGCGGTCAAGCGCGTCAGCCTCACCATCCCCCCGGGCACCACCTGCGCCCTGGTCGGCCAGAGCGGCGCCGGCAAGTCGACCCTGTTCTCGCTGCTGATGCGCTTCTACGACCCCAAGAAGGGCACCATCAGGATCGACGGCCGCGACATCCGCGAATACACCCAGGCCTCGCTGCGGTCGAACATCGGCATCGTCAACCAGGACAACTTCCTGTTCCACGACACCATTGCCAACAACATCCGCTACGGCAAGCTCGACGCCACCGACGAGGAGGTCGAGCAAGCCGCCCGCCGGGCCCACGCCCACGAGTTCATCCTCGAGCAGCCCAACGGTTACAACACCCTGGTCGGCGACAAGGGCTCGAGCCTGTCCGGCGGCCAGGCCCAGCGCATCAGCATCGCCCGCGCCTTCGTGCGCAACGCCCCGATCCTGCTGCTCGACGAGGCCACCTCGAGCCTGGATTCCAAGTCCGAGCAGCACATCCAGACCGCTCTCAACGACCTCGCCTCCGGCCGCACCGTGATCGCCATCGCCCACCGCCTTTCGACCATCCGCGACGCCGACGCCATCGTCATGATGGCCGACGGCCGGGTGCTCGACGTCGGCCGCCACGAGGAACTGGTGGATCGCTGCGAGCAATACCGCCAGCTCTACGAGCTGCAATACGCCGAGCCAACGTCACCGGCCGAGGCCGCGCTGCCGGATTGAGCCCGACCCACCGCCCACCTCGCCAGCGCCTCAAGCCGCTGGCGCAACCCGACCCAGCGGCCCTCCTCGGCCTTTTGGTCGGGGCCGTTGCAGTCGGCAAGCGGGTCGCGGATACCGAGACGGGCCTTGATCTGGAGCTGGCGTTGCGCCAGAGGCCCGCCTCCCTCCCGGCCGCGAGCGCCGCCCGCCGTTGGTTCTGTTCCGCGTGCCAGTGGCTGATTGCCGGCGCCAGATGGCCGTGGATCAGGGCGGCCAGCTCACGGCTCTGGTCTGGTGGCAGTCGGGCGGCGATGTCGGCAAGAGGCTCCATATGACTCAAAGGATCTTCAGTGTTTTCACAAGGGATTGGCCATGGAGTTCGGGTTCACGGGCGGGTGTGGGAGGATGGATGATCATTGGTTCAGATTCAGCATGGCCTCGCCGAACGCCACCCCCTTGAGGAAGAAGGTCTTGCCCGATCCGTAGTAGTGGTAGGGACGGTCGTTGCCCACGGTATTCCACTTGGCCATGCCTTCCTCGCCTTGCCTCCACAGTCCTTCCTCAAACCATTGCACGGCGACCGGATCCAGATACTGGGCGGTCTCGACGAATACCACGGTCCCCTCGAACTCGGGGAGCCTGGCGATCGCGGCCTGGGCGGCTTGGAAGTCGCCTCGATTATCGACTCCGACGGTGCCCACCTCGCCGATGACCACGGGCAGATCGGGCGCGTCCAGATCATGGCGCAGATCCTTGATCATCGCCGCCGTCCACTCGGTGTATTCAGCCCACTGCGTCGGCGCATAGGCCCTGCGGACCATGTCGTTGAAGCCCTGGTGCCAGACGAAGCCGGCCAGCTCCGGCTGGTAACCCTTCAACTCGGGGAACCTGTTCTCAAGGTCGGCAAGCTCCTGCTTCACGTTCTCGAGCATGCTTCGGTAGTATTTGCCGAAGGATGACTTGAGGTCATCGAACGTTGGCACGGGCACGACCCTCTGGGCTCTCTGACCTTCCGCCTCCCTTTGCACGTTCGACAGGATGATCGCATCGTGCCGCTCCTGCATCTCCGCGATCATTTCCCTGAGTTCCTCGTCGCTCGGCATCGCGCTCGGCGGGCGGAAGTCCTGATAGACACTCTTGCCTCCCCAGGCGGTCTTGATGATCAGGACCGGCTCGTCGAACGCCTCGCCCACCATATGACCGAAGCCGAACTCCGGGCCGATCGAGTCCTCACCCTTGGTGCCGTATCCGACCGTCAGCGGGCCGTGCATCGCCCCCCCGTGTTTGGTGGGATAGGTGATGAAGACATCATCGCGCACCGCCCAGCCGTCGCCATCCTTGATCGTGGCATACCAGGGTGCGATCAGCGGATCTTCCTGGTAGGTGTCCAGATGGGTGGGCAGGCCCTTGCCCTCCATGTTGGACTGACCGGCGAGGATGAAGACCTTCACCGTCTTGGCCGCGAGCGGCGAGGATGAGGCCAGGACGGCGAGCGAAGCCGCCAGCGATAGCAAGTGTGGAAAGATTTTCATGGTCATTCGTAAATGGGGGTCACGGCCGTTGCGCCACGGCCGAGGCCATCGGGATTGCCGGCTTGACGATATTGCGGTGGTGCACCTCGGCCTCCTTCATGTGCAGCCACAACGCCACCAACACCGCCGCCGCCGCCAGCGGCAGCAACAGCGAGCGCACCGCCATGCCGACCAATGGCAGCCGGCCGAGGAACAATCCCCCGATGGCCACCACCGCCACCGCCAGGAACAGCCACTGGAAATCGCCGCGGCGGTCGGTCTGCTCCTCGATCAGCGCGCGCCGCGCCGCGTCGTGGGTCGCCAGCACCCGTGGCAGCGCCTGCCGCCGCAACTCCTGGGCCGGCACCGCGGCGGCGAACGAGCAGGCCATCAGGATCAGCAGCACCGCCTGCATGCGGCGCTGCTGAAGCACACCGGCCAGCAGCAGCCCCACCAGCGCAAACAGCCCGCCGTAGAGCGGCAGGCTCTCCAGCAGCAGGTGCAGGTATTCCGGATCCGCCAGGCGGCTCCAGAGCAGTTGCAGTTCGGTGGACATGATGGGGTGAAATCGCTACGCCCGTCACCGGTTGGCCGGGTCCGGCGGCAGTCGCGGGCTGCCGCCAGAGCCGAACCGGCAGCAGTCACCATAGGACCACAGCCGCGTCCGACAATCAACCGCCCGCCGCCCTTGCCGACTCAAGGCCACGGCCGACCGCCCGCGCTCCCCGGCACGGGTCACGGGTCACGGGTCACGGACCCATAATATGCCAGGCATACAGTGAGCACGTCGGCCTGTCTGGGCGGATCGAGGATCACATTGTTGACCGTAAGTCACTGATCACAAACAAGATGCTCGTATGATCCAGGATCGAGGGGCGGCGCTTGCGACGGGGGATATGCCGGGCGGGTGTCCGGCTCGGGGTCCGGGGAGGTGAGGGCAGCGGGACGCCACCAGGCTGCCCCGCCCATCTTGGCAGCCTGGCAGCCCCGCCC
>SKLO01000647.1 GCA_007123195.1 Verrucomicrobiales bacterium
AACTCGTCGAACGCGGCGTCGATGCGCTGGCTGTCGATGCGGGCGAGACCGGGATCGGTTTGCAACCGCTCGCGCAGCAGCCGCGAGAGCACGGCGTGGCGCACGACGATCTCCGCTTGTGACCATGCAAGGCCGGCGTCGGCGGCCTGGCACAGGGATCCGGCGAGGGCGGACGGCAGTTCGGCCAGACGCTCGGCGATGCGGATCAGTGATTCGACGCTTGGCAAGGCGGCGATGATGGCGTCGAGATCGCGGCTTGCCGGTTCGCCGGCGCCCCAGCGGCGGGACCAATGGGCGAGCCCGTCGGCGGTGAGCAGGCCGGTGGCGGCCAGCCGGCCGAGCAGTTGCTCCACCGCTCCGGCGCGCGACGCACGCTGTTTCAGCGCCGCCGCGGTGTCCGAGGTGGTGGCCATGGCAGGATCCGCGGCGTCGGTGGCGGCTGTGTCAGGGGAAGCGGCGAGCCCGGCCAGCACCCGCTCGCGCACGCTGGCGGCAGCGGGTTGTTCCAACAGGCTCCCTAACTGGAGCGCGCGCGGCACGGCCTGACCAAGCGCCAACAGCTGCTCGTCTTCGACCAATGCGGTGTCTCCTCCACCGCCTGAGCCGGTGAGGCGGCGGAGGAGGTCGCTCAACAGCACCCGCGCGCGCAGGCCGGCGTAAAACGAGCGCGCGCGCTGAAGCTGGTCGGGGGTGAGCGCGTTGATCCCGGGCGCCGCCAGCGCGGCGCGCACCGCCTTGCGGGCGCCGAAGTAGAGCAGGCGCTGCAGCCAGTTGAGCCCGAGCCAGTGGTCGATGGTGGCCAGGTGCTGGTTGATCACCGCCAGGCCGGGGACGGCGGTGCCAAGATTGAGACGCAGTTCGGCCGCGAGCGGTTGCTGCACCCATTCAGCCTCGGCCGCCAGCGCGTCGCACTCCCGCCGCCAGTGCGACGCCCGCTGGTCGGTCAGCAGGCGCCGGGCGACGATGACACCGGTGTGCCCGGGGAAGTGGCGCAGTTCGTCCAGCAGACTGGCGGCCTGCCGGCACCACTGATCCTGATCGGCCGGGGTCACCGCCGGATCGAGCGGGCCCCAGGGATCCTGACAAGCGTCGAGCGCTTCGGCCGCGGAACGCGCCTGGCGCAGCGCTTGCCCGGTTTGGCCCGCGAGGCCGCCGAACCAGTCGGTCAACGCCGGTGCCACCTGGCCGCGCAACGGATTGTCGGGCCAGCCGGCGTTGCCCGCCCGGCTCAGGATCTCGTCGGCGTCGGCTCGGTGGCGTTCGATTTGTTCCAATGTCAGGTCGCCGGGATCGGCCCGGTGGGCGGCGGTGAGCGGATCGGAATCGATTACCAGCCACTGGCCGCAGAGGTCGTGAAACGCGGGGGTTCCCTCGCCGGCCTCGTGCAGGCTGCGGTAGCAGGCGTGCAATTCCGCGCGCAGGGCGCCGATGCGCTCGTTGTGCAGGCGCAGCTCGGAGCCGGGGTCGGCCACCGGCTCGCTGCCTGACAAGGTTTCCAGTCGCTCGCGGATGCCCATGTAGAGCCCGCGGCGGTCGCGCTGGGGGTCGTGCACGATGCCACAGAGGTCGCCGAGTCCCATCCCGTCGAGGCGGTATTTGACCACGTCGAGCGCGGTGCGCTTGTCGCAGACGAACAGCACCCGCTGGCCGCGCGCGAGGTGGTCGCCGATGATGTTGGCGATGGTCTGGCTCTTGCCGGTGCCGGGTGGCCCGTGGATCACCAGCGCCTCGCTGCTGCGGGCCATCGCCACTGCCTCGGTCTGGCAGGGATCGGCCCGGGTCACCAGCCACTCGGCACCTTCCTGGGTGGCGGGAGACGGGGCAGCCGGGGTGATGGCAGCGGCTGGCGACGGGGTGGATTCAGGCGCGGCGACGGAACCCAACACCGCCGGGGGCCCCGGCAGCGGGCCGGCCATGGCGGCAGCGGGATCGACCGGGTTGGCGGCGGCCGGAGTGGCCGTGGGTTCGGCAGCGGACTCGGCGGGTTCGGAATCCGCATCGGGGCTGGCGAGGGTTTCCATGCGCAGGAACCCCCGCACCGGCGCCTGCAGCTGCGCTTCGTGGTCGATCATCCATTTGGTGTCGCGCAGCAGTCCGGGGTTGGCCGACGGGAACAGTCCGAGCACGGCACCGCGGATCAGGGCCGGGCGGGTCGGCAGGCTGGAGGCCATCGGCACCGGACCGATCTCCGCCCGGTCCCGGTCGAACGCAGTGTCGTCGTTCGGCATGCCCAGCGACCGGGTGGCAAGAGCCAGCACCTCGGCCACCTCGCGCCACGGTTCCTCGCCGCTGTCGTCGGTGAACAGGTCGTCGGTGTCGTCACCGGTTTGCTGCTCGATCCAGGCCATCAGCGCCGGGTTGGGGATCAACAGGTCGGAGCCGTCGCCGGCCGGCTCAAGCCGGATCCCTGCGCGCGGCCCACGACGCACCTGCAGGTGGACCGGCAGCAGCAGGGCCGGTGCCAGCAGACGGCGCGTGTGCGATCCCGGCCGCTCACCGACAATCGGCACGCTCAACAGAGGGAAGCCGATGAACAGGGCGTGGTCTCCATGGTCGTGGTGGTAGTCGACCGCGTCCTGGGCGATGTCGCGCAACTTGCGCAGCAGTCGCCGCTGCCGTTCCCACGCGGCTTCCGCCTCGCGCTGGTCGGGGGTGCGTTCGGTGTCGCCGGCCACCGGCGGCAACGGCACCGCGGCATCGAAGTCGACCGGTCTGGGAGGTGGGCCGAGCAGTTGCCGGAGGACGCCATCGACCGGAGTGCTTTGAAATTGTGCCAACTCGGTGAGGTCGAGGCGCTGGCGGCTGCGATGCGGCCGGGCGTTGAGGCCGGGACCGGAGGCGAGGCTGGCATAAAGCCGCTGGAGCATGGTTTGCAGGATCATGGGCTGGTGGCTTTGGTCTCTTACAAGGGGGATGGTGCCGACGAAAGCGGGGCAGTCGAGTCAATGCCCGACCGACCCGGCCGGGGCATCGAGGGATGGAGTAGGGTCAGGCCGGCGAAGCGGGTTGCTGCTGGGTCACGCAGTGGATGGCGCCGCCTTCGGCCAGCAGCAGGCGGGCGTCGAAGCCGGTCACCTGATGACGCGGAAAGCACTCCCGCAGGATGCCGAGGCCGCGGTCGTCGGCGCGTGGCTGGTCGAACGTGGGCACCAGCACCAGGTCGTTGCAGATCAAAAAATTGGCGTAACTGGCGGGCAACCGTTCCAGGCGCCAGCCCTCGCGACCGGACGCCACCGGTTCAGGCAGCGGCAGGTCGATCACCTCAACGCGGCTGCCGCCGCAGGTGCGCAGATCCTGCAGGCGGTCGTGATTCTCGCGCAGGATGCGATGGTTGGGATCACGCTCGTGGCGCTCGGTCACCGCCACCACCGCGTCGTGCTTGACGAACCTCACCATGTCATCGACATGGCCGTCGGTGTCGTCGCCCTCCAACCCTTGTCCAAGCCAGAATACCGCCCGCACACCGAGCAGGCGGCGCAATTCTTCCCCGATGCCGCCTGCGGACCAGTCGGGGTTGCGGTTGTGGTTGAGCAGCACCGCCTCGGTGGTGATCAAGAGTCCGTCGCCATTGCCCTCGATGGCGCCGCCTTCGAGAAACAGCGGCGAGGACTGGCGCGGCAGGCTGAGCGACTCCGCCACCCGGGCGGGCACTTCGTTGTCCCGGTCCCAGGGCGGGAACTTTCCGCCCCACGCGTTGAACTGCCAATCGGTTACCGCCAGGCCGGGGGCGTCGGCACGCCGGACGAAGATCGGCCCGTGATCGCGGCACCAGACGTCGTCGGTGGGATGATCGAACAAGCGCCAGCGATCGTCAGCCACCCCGGCCTCGCGCAACTGGGCCGCAATGCGGTCGTGAGCGGCAACGACGGCGTTGATTCGCACCTCTGCGTGATTGGCGATGACCGCTGCCAGCCGGCCAAAACAGCACTGCAGTTCGGCCAGGTCTTCGGTCCACAGGTCATCGCGCAGCGGCCACGACAACCACACCGCCTCCTGCGGTTCCCATTCGGCCGGCCAATGCGGACCCGTTTCAACAACGTTGGCGGGCGCCATGCTGTCGTCGGCGGATTGACGGTGTGTTGGATGGTCGGACATGGGGCGCATGCGGGCAAGAAAACGACAGGACAGGGGCGGCGCACTTGCAGGCTGAATGACAGCGGCGTTTCAGCGCGCCAGAGCGGCGTCGATCGCCGGCAGCAGAGCCTCGGCCCAGCGCCGGTAACCGGCGTCCGTCAGGTGCAGGTAATCGCGCATGATTGATCGGTCAATGCCGCCGTCGTCTTCAAGCATCAGCGGCCCGGCATCAATGAAGGTGATGTTCTCGCGGCCTGCCAGCCGTTGCTCCAAGGCGGCGTTGATCACCTGGATGCGGCCGCGCATCGGGTCGGAGGCGCGGCGACCGCGCGGCAGAATCGCGCTGACGACGATGGCGATGTCGGGCAATTGCTGTCGGAGTTCGGCGACAACGGCCTCGATCCCCCCCACCACGGTGACCTCATCGTGCCCGCTGAGGTGGAGATTGTTGGTGCCTACCGCCAGCACCACAACTTGGGGCTGCAGGCCGTCGAGCGCCCCGTGCCGCAGGCGCCACAGCAGATGCTGGGTGCTGTCGCCGCCGAGACCGAGATTGATGCTGGCACGAGGCAGCCAGTGCTCGCGCCAGCTGTCCTCGCCAACACGCGGCCACCACTCGGTGATCGAATCTCCGAGCCACACCAGACGCACGGCCTCGCTCCCGGAGGCCACGGCTTGATCCCTCGCCGCGAGCAGCCGGACATGATGGTCGTGCCACTCGTCGACCGTCATCCAATCGTAATCGATCCGCCGGGGCACCGGCAGGTCAGCGGCTTCGTGGGCGTGTTCACGGGCGACGGTCGGGGTCAGCGCCAGCAGCAATCCGAGCGCCGCAAGCAGCCGCAACCGCGCCCAGATCGATTCCAGGCAATCCTCTCGACCAGCTGCGGAACCTTGTGCCATTGGCTGATCGTGGCGGCGATCGACAATCACCTCAAGTTTCAATCACAAGTTGTTCACTGGAACAACAACTCAACTCCGCGTTGCCGGCCGCGGCCTGCTGGTGTAGCACAACCAAGCACGCCGTAATCGGTCTTCCGGTGGCACTCTGAAGCAGTGAACAACAGCATCAATGACACCACCGGGCCGTCGCGCAGCCACCACCGGGCCGAAGATCCTGAGTCTTCAAGCAAATGCCAGGTGCCTTGCAACCTATGCGGTTCCACCCAGGTGGAAGTGGTCCGGAACCGGGACCGGCACGACAAGCCGCTAAGGTCGGTCATCTGTGTCGATTGCGGCCTGGTGTGGACCGATCCGCGGCCATCGCCCGAGGACGAGCGGGCGTTCTACGCGCATGACTACCGACGCGACTACAAGGGGGTGGAACAACCCAAGCTCAAACACGTCCACCGCTCCGGACTGGCGGCGGTCGATCGCTGGCGACGGGTTCGCGAACTGGTGCCCAAGCCGGGCATGATCATGGACATTGGCGCCGGCGGTGGCGAGTTCCTCTACATGGGTGCCAAGTTGGGCCATTGCGTGCGCGGAGTGGAACCCAACCAAGGCTATGCTCGCTATGCCAGCGAGACGCTCGGACTACCGATCCAAGCCGGCTTCTATCAAGACGTGGTGGTGGACGAGGGCAGCCTGGATCTGCTGGCCCTATTCCATGTGGTCGAGCATTTGGAGAATCCGCTGGAAGCGATCTCCACCTGCCGGACCTGGCTCAAGCCCGGCGGATCCCTGATGGTGGAGGTGCCCAATGTTGAGGCCACCTGCCAGCATCCGAGCAGTCAGTTTCATCGCGGACACCTGTATCACTTCAATCCGGTCAACTTGTCGCAGCTGATGCGCCGCGCCGGGCTGGAGCCCCTGACACCATGGCTGTCGGCCGACGGTGGCAACGTGGCGGTGATCGGGACGGACCCGACATCCGGTCCCGGCGGGAATCACCCGCCCTCATCCGTCACGAACCACCCAGCCTGGGCGATCCCGGGCAACCATCTGCGGGTGCGACGGGTGCTCGACGGTCACACCGGCCTCAACCACATGCTCAAGCCGGCGCCCTATGTGCGGCCAATCAGCAAGCTCATGACGCGGACCAGGGAATGGCTGGGCGTGCGCGGCACCAGCGACGGGCGCGAGCTGCTCGACCGGTTGTTTGACCAACATCTTGCGGCATGGGCGCCCGACCGCCAATCCACATGACTTTGCGGTTTGGTCGCAGCGCCAGCCGAGGCAAATCCAGGCCGTCCGGGCAAAAACCGCCCGTGCGCGACTGTTCGTGCCGCGGCATGCAGCACGGCTTTGATCACCCCTAACCGCCCTCGTTGGGCCAGACTTCCAGCCCCGGCACCCTGTCCGGACCGAATTCTTGAGCCATGACTCAAACCCGGCTTGGCTGGGCGCTCTGGACATCGCGAACCACTCACCAAGGCCGCTTGGCCACAACCACTACAAAGGGTCAGATAATACCGTAATAGAATTGGGATCCGAGGTTCAGCCCTCCCCTCCGGGACATCCATTCACCCTCACACCCTCACACCCTCACACTCCAACCCGCAACCCCCGCGCACTGAACAAGCGCCCCGCCGCCGGGGCGCCCGCCCCGCGCAGCCGGCACGCCCCGTCCTTGCGCCTGGGCCCGAACCGCTCCCTGGCCGCCGCGAACGCCTCGTTGACGAACTCCCGGCTGCCAATCACCGCTCCATCGCTGAAATACCTCACCCGATG